>CANRDL010000003.1 GCA_947629405.1 uncultured Bacilli bacterium | reverse complement strand
GGAATAATTATTTCTTTAGTTACATTATTTTTTACACCTATAAGTATATTACCTTCAATTATTAAATTTTCATCCATAAAAATTCCCCTTTTGTTGGCGCTTATTATACAAATTAAATGTTATTTTGTCAAATATAACATAATATAATAAAATAGGAGGCTTGTACATGAATCCATTCCCACCAAATATTGATCCACAAACTTTTTCTATAACTGCCGTTCTTGTTGGAATAGCCTCTATTGGTGATTATACTGCTAATGAATTAGATTCTATATCTAACTGGCTGTTCTTAGTTGCTCAGTATATAGAAACTGTTTCTGTTCAACAAACTTTAATAGAAGGTAGAATGGATAACAATAATATAAATATTAATAGTAAAAAATATAAATCAGGAGGAAGTGCTTATACAAGTACTCATAATAAAAGTAATCAATATACAAGAGATGAGTTAGAATTGTTAATTGATGCTGTTTCAAGAATGCAAAGAGAATTAGAAAATTTAAAAAAAAATAAAAATTAAAAAGAGAAGAATTAATCTTCCCATTTCCAATTTATTATTTCCTCCATATCAATACCATTTTCAACAATGTATTCATTATGCTCAATTAATTTATCTTTACAATACTGAATAACTTCACTTCTTTTATCTCCCAATTTATCCAAATGTTTTAAAGCAAGTAGTACTAAATTAAATCTATCAATTTTATTTTTTACTCGCATATCAAAAGGTGTTGTAATTGTTCCTTCCTCAATATAGCCTCGGACATGCAAATTAGTATTAGTTCTATTATATGTAAGTTGATGAATTAAATCAGGATAGCCATGAAAGGCAAATATAATCGGTTTATCTTTTGTAAAAATCAAGTCATACTCTGTATCAGAAATACCATGAGGATGTTGTTTATTAGATTGTAATTTCATTAAATCAACTACATTAACAAAGCGAATTTTTAATTCTTTAAAAAATGATCTTAATATTTTAGTAGCTGCTAAAGCTTCTAAAGTTGGTGTATCTCCGGCACAAGCCATAATTATATCTGGTTCTTCAAAACTATCATTACTAGCCCATGTCCATATACCAATTCCTTGAGTACAATGTTTAACTGCTTGTTCCATAGAAAGCCATTGATAAGATGGATGTTTAGAAGCAACAATAACATTTATATAATTTTTAGTATGCATACAATGATCAAAACAAGAAAGTAAACAGTTTGCATCAGGTGGTAAATACATTCTGACAATACTGGCTTTTTTAGTTACTAAATGATTTAAAAAGCCTGGATCTTGGTGCGTATATCCATTGTGATCTTGTTGCCATACATGAGATGATAATACATAATTCAAAGAGGCAATATCTGCTCTCCAAGGTAACTCATTACATATTTTTAACCATTTGGCATGTTGAGAAACCATAGAATCAATAATTCTTATAAAGGCTTCATAACAATTGAAAAAACCATGTCTGCCAGTTAATATATAACCTTCAAGTAAGCCCTGACAAATATGTTCAGATAAAATCGAATCAATGACTCTTCCATCATTATTTAAATATTCATCTGAATCTAATTTATTTGCATCCCATTGCCTATTAGTAACTTCAAAAATACTATTTAAACGGTTTGATAATGTTTCATCAGGAGCAAAAACTCGAAAATTTCTTTTATCCTCATTTAATTTAATTAAATCACGAACATAATTACCTAAAACTTTCATATCTTGAGCAGTTTTTTCTCCTGGTTTTAGTACATCAACAGCATAATCTTTAAAATTAGGAAAAGTCATTTCTTTTAATAGTTTTCCTCCATTAGCATGAGGATTTGCGGACATTCTTCTATCTTTTTTAGGAATTGTACTTAATATATTTTCATTAATTTGACCATTTTTAGTAAATAATTCTTCTGGTCTATAACTTCTAAGCCAATCTTCCAATTCTTGTAAATGTTCTTCATCAGTTATTTCTAAAGGTACTTGATGAGCCCTAAAGCTTCCTTCTACTTCTTTTGGTCCAGTCCATCCTTTTTTAGTAATTAATACAATTAAAGGCCACACAGGTCTTGTTTCATCATTTTCTTCTCTAGATCTATGCCAAATATCTTTTATATCATTAATTACTTTATCCATAGTACTAGCCATCGCTTTATGCATAAATTCACTAGCTGAGCCTTCTACAAAATAAGGTTTATAACCGCAACCTGTCAAATATGATGTAAGTTCACTTTTACTAATTCTTGCAAGTACTGTAGGATTAGCAATTTTATAACCATTTAAATGTAAAATTGGCAATACTGCCCCATCTGTTTTAGGATTAATTATTTTATTAATTTGCCATGATGCGGCAAGAGGTCCAGTTTCAGCCTCGCCATCTCCTATTACACAGGCAGCAATTAAATCTTTATTATCCAGTATTGCTCCATAAGCATGAGCAAGGGAATAACCAAGTTCTCCCCCTTCATTTATTGATCCAGGAGTTTCTGGAGCATCATGAGAAGGAATCCCACCTGGAAAAGAAAATTGTTTAAAAAACTTTTTTAAACCTTCTTCATCCTGAGTTATATTTGGATAAACTTCAGAATAAGTTCCTTCTAAATAACAGTTAGCAACCGGAGCATTTCCTCCATGACCTGGGCCACAGACATAAATCATATTAAGATCATATTTTTTTATAACTCGATTTAAATGGGCATAAATAAAATTTTGACCTGGTACTGTTCCCCAATGACCAACTAATTTTTTCTTAATATCAGACATTTTTAGTGGCCTTTTTAAAAGGGGATTATCTCGTAAATATAATTGACAAGCTGACAAATAATTAGCTGCTCGAAAATATTGATCTATATTTTCTAAAATTTCTTTATTTTCCTCATTCATATTTTCCCTCTATTCTAAATTTATTTTACTATTTTTTAATTTCTTTTTAAACACTTTTTTACTAATTTATAAATTTTAATAATAATTATTAAAATTACTATTGAAATTATTATTGAAAAAATTTTATGAGCCTTTAAATATTTAACTAAACTAAAAGTTAATTTTTCTTTTAATATAGCATTTACTTTTCCCACATAAACATCATCAACATATACATTTATTATTCCTACTTTACTACCTTTTTTTATAAAAGGAGTTAGATCATTTTGACCTTTATAAGAATAAACAATATTACTTGTTTTTTTATTAACATATTTTTCTAAATTTTTATCAGTAGTTATTAAGGCTTTATTTTCTTTAGCATATTTAGTATTAACTTTAGTTAAAATTTGATTTTTTTTAGCAACATTTTTATATTCATAATTATTTAAATAGTATTCATATATAGCTTTAGCATCTAAAAAATTATAGTATGCTTTATAATCAAACGGTGTATTAGTTGTTACTAACATTAAATTGACTTTGCCTTCTTTTATAATTGATGCTAAAGCATAACCAGCTTTTTTCGTAGTACCAGTTTTACCAGCAACCAAATAGTTTTTACCAGATATTTTTTTATATTTATTTATAACATTATTTTTTAAAACTATATTATTGGAAGTAGTATATGATTTATCGGTAATAATATTTTTAAAAACTTTGTTATTCATTGCATATTTAAAAAGTAAATAAACATCATTAACAGTTGAATAATGATTTTCTTCATCATAACCAACTGGATTGGTAAATGAAGAATTTTTCATTCCAATTTTTTTTGCTAAATTATTCATTTTATTTATAAATTCATCATAAGTTGAAAAAGTATTATTAGAAAGGGCAAAAGCACATTCAGCACCAGAAGGGAATAACAATCCGTAAAGCAAATCTTTATATGTAACAGTATCCCCTACTTTAAAACCAGCCGTCGCTAAATTTAATTCATTAATTTTTTTAAAATCATTATTAGTAAGTTTAATTGTTTTTTGCAAATTATTTTGATTTTCAATGACAGTCATTGCCGTAAGAATTTTAGTCATACTGGCAATTGAAACTTTTTCATCTTTATTTTGTTCATATAAAACCCTATTGTCATTTAAATTATACAAGACAACATTTTTAGAATTTAAATCAAAATTTTCTGCATTGCAAAAAATAGGACATAAAATTAAAAATAATACTAAAATTATTTTTTTCATTTTTTAAATTCCTTCATATTTTTTAATATTACTTTTTGATTTTTAAGAACTTCATCTAATTGATCATGAAGTTCTTCTAAAATAAGTTCACTTTTTAAATCAGTTTTATAATCATTTTTGCTTCGTAAACTATCTTTTTTACTTTCTCTATTTTGACTCATCATAATAATAGGTGCTTGCAAAGCAGCAATACAAGAAAGAAGTAAATTAAGTAAAATAAAAGGATATGGATCTAAGTTTTTAAATATAAAAACATTTAATAACATCCAAATTATTATAAAGAATGTAAAGCCAATTATAAATCCCCAACTTCCGGCAATTTGCGTAATTTTATCAGCCAACTTATCTTTCCAAGTTGCTGTTTGAGCAGCCAATTTATCAACATCTACAGCAATAGAATTATCAATTAAAAGATCTATTAAATCATCTTCATTTTCTAAAGTAATATCTTGATTTAAAAGCATTTTTACAATTTCTTTTTTGGTTGGTTTAGTATTTTTTTTCATATTCCTCTTCTCCTACTATATATAACATTATACCACAATTTTTATTATTTATTTTTTTCAGCATTACCTTTTTTTCGATTTTCCTTTTTATCATCCATAACTATCCTCACACTAAAATTATAACATAAAAAAGATACCTAGGTATCTTTTAATTTTCCATAGTCTCAAATTGAGAGTTATATAATTTTTCATAAAATCCTTTTTTCTTAAGTAACTCTTCATGATTTCCTTGTTCGATAATATCGCCGTTATTCATTACTAATATTAAATCAGCATTTTTAATAGTTGATAAACGATGGGCAATTATAAATGAAGTTCGACCTTCCATTAGTTTGTCCATAGCCTCTTGAATTAATAATTCCATTCTAGTATCAACAGATGAGGTTGCTTCATCTAGTATTAAAATTTTAGGATTTTTTAAAATTACTCTAGCAATGGTCAATAATTGTTTTTGACCTTCAGATATATTATCACTTTCTTCATTAATAATCATATCATAACCACCAGATAAAGTTCTTATAAAGTGATCAACATGGGCGGCAATGGCAGCATCTTCTACTTCTTCATTAGAAGCATCTAATTTTCCATATCTAATATTTTCTCTTATGGTATCACTAAATAACCAAGTATCTTGAAGGACCATACCAAACATATTTCGTAAATCATTTCTATTAAAGTCCTTGATGTTTTTTCCATCTATAGATATTTTACCATCATTGACATCATAAAAACGCATAAGTAATTTAACAATAGTAGTTTTTCCAGCACCAGTAGGTCCGACTATGGCAATTTTTTGACCACTTTTAATTTTAGCATTAAAGTTATTAATTATTTTTTTATCTTTATCATAACCAAATTCCACATTTTTAAATTCAATATTGCCAACTATTTTATTTGAATCAATTACTTTATTGTTATCTTTTGATTCTTCTTTAGCATCTAAAAATTCAAAAATTCTTTCTGATGCCGCAGCCATTAATTGCAACATATTCATCATTTGGGAAAGTTGAGAAATAGGATTCATAAATGTTCTAACATATTGAGTAAATGATAAGATATCTCCAACTTCTATTTTATTTTTAATTACTAAATATCCACCTAAAATAGAAACAACTACATAACCAATATTACCAATAAAGTTCATTACAGGATGCATCATACCTGATAAAAATTGACTTTTCCAAGCAGCATTGTATAATTTGTTGTTAGTTTTAACAAATTCTTTTTCAGATTCTTCAACTTCGTTAAAGACATTTACTATTTCATGACCGGAATAAACTTCTTCAATTTGACCATTAATTTCCCCTAAATACTTTTGTTGGTTTTTAAAATATTTTTGGCTATATTTTATTACTATAGTAACTAATAACATGCCAAGTGGAATTATTACAATAGAAATTAAGGTCATTAGAGGACTGATTGTTAACATCATTACAATAACCCCAACTAATAAAGTAATTGATGAAAATATTTGAGTTAAAGTTTGATCTAAGCTTTGAGATACAGTATCAACATCATTGGTAACTCGCGATAAAATTTCTCCAGTAGTCTTAGATTCATAATATTTTAAAGGGATACGATGTATTTTTTCAGATATTTCTTTTCTTAAAGTAAAAGTTATTTTTTGAGTTACACCAGCCATAACAAAATTTTGAATAAAAGTAAAAAGCATACTAATAATATATAAACTTAATAAAGTTAACAATATTCCAGCAATTTTACTAAAATTGATTCCGGCTGATGTTCCCATTATTTTCCCAATAAGGCCATTATAAATTTCTGTTGTAGCCTTTCCTAAAATTTTAGGTCCAATTATAGCAAATATGGCTGAACCAATTGAAAATATTAAAACTAAAATAATTCTAAATTTATATTTTAATAAATAAGTTAATAGTTTTTTAATCGTTCCTTTAAAATCTTTTGCTTTTTCTAAAGGAGCACCTGGACCATGAATAGGAACTCTTTTTTTATTTTCTTTAGGCATTTTCTAGTTCCTCCTTTGAAAGTTGACTTTCGGCTATTTCTCTATATATATTACATTTTTTCAATAATTCTTTATGAGTACCTATTCCCACTACTTTACCTTCGTCTAATACAATAATTTGATCAGCCTTTAATATCGTACTAATTCTTTGGGCAACAATAAATACCGTAGAGTCTTTTACCTCTTTATTTAATGCTTTTCGAAGGGCTGAATCGGTTTTGTAATCTAAGGCAGAGAAAGAATCATCAAAAATATAAATTTCGGGATTAATTGCTACGGCTCTGGCAATAGATAATCGTTGTTTTTGCCCTCCGGATACATTTGTACCTCCTTGCGCAATTTCATCATCATATTCTTTTTCTTTTTTTTCTATAAATTCCGTCGCTTGAGCAATTGAGGCTGCTTTTTTCATTTGTTCTTCGGACATTTCTTTATTGCCATATTTAATATTAGATTTTATTGTACCAGAAAATAATATTCCTTTTTGGGGTACATAACCTATTTTTTTATGTAAATCTTTAAAAGATACATCTTTAATATTCATTCCATCTATTAAAATTTCTCCCGAAGTAACATCATAGAATCGCGGAATTAAATTAATTAAAGTAGATTTACCAGAACCAGTAGAACCAATGAACGCAGTTGTTGTTCCGGGTTTTGATACAAAACTTATATCAGTTAAAACATTTTCATCACCATCAGGATATTTAAATGATACATTTTTAAATTCTACTAAACCTTTAATTCGCTTGCTAAAAGTGGATGGATTTTCCTTTTCTTTAATTGAATTTTCTGTATTTAATACTTCGTAAATTCGATTGGCAGCAACTCCAGCACGCGGCAACATAATAGAAAACATTGATATCATTAAGAAAGCCATTACAATTTGCATAGTATATTGGATAAAGGCTAACATATCACCAACTTGCATTACCCCATCATTAATGCCATGAGAACCTTTCCAAACTATTAAAATACATATGGAATTCATTAAAAACATCATTATAGGCATCATCATAGACATAGTTCTACTAACAAATAAATTTGTCTTCTTTAAATTTTTATTAACATTAGCAAATTTTTCTGTTTCATATTTTTGATTAGAAAATGCTCTTATTACTGGAATACCAGTTAAAATTTCTCTTGTAACTTGATTTAATCTATCAATTAATTTTTGCAATTTTTTAAATTTTGGCATTACAAAAGAGAACATTAAGACTACAATAAACATTATAATAGCCACTGCTAAACCAATAATCCAGGCCATTGAAGCATTTGTATTTAATACTTTTAACATTCCCCCAATACCAATAATAGGGGCATATAAAGCAATGCGCAGTAACATTACAGTTACCATTTGAACTTGTTGAATGTCATTAGTACTTCTTGTAATTAATGAAGCAACTCCAAACTTCTTATATTCTGCTTTAGAAAATTTAACTGATTTAGTAAAAATTTTTTCTCTTAAATTTTTAGCGCTTTTAGCAGCTACTAAACTAGCAAGTAAACTAACTAAAATAGTCAAAATCATACTTATTAAAGCTATGCTTAACATTTTAGCTCCAGATTTTAAAATATAATTCGTTTGTATTTTATCGGTATCTAGTCCAACATTTTGATATTCTTCTTTAATTGCTGAAGTAGCACTTTGCGTAATTATAGAATCGGGAAATTTAGCAAATTGTTTATCAATTTGACTTTTAAATTGATTAAGTTGTTCTTTAGGCATTAAAGATAATATTTTTAAAATATCATAATTTTGATACATAGGTGGTAAATTACTTTTAATTTTTTCCTGAATCTTTTTACCTTCTTGACCTTTAGTTGTTAACATAGTGTTTACAAGTAAAGCTTTGTCAAAATTTTTAGAAAATTTATCAACATTTACATTATCTTTTAAAACATAAATGTTTTCTTTTTTTAAAATATTATAATCTTTTAAATAATCATTATAATTTTTAGATTTATTTGATATTAAAGTATAATTTTTTATTATTTCTTTACTATTAGATGATAATAATAAAATTTCTTTCATTTTTGATTCTCTTATTACTTTAGGTACACTCTCCTCAATTCCACCTTGCTGAACACCTATATTAATTATTTTTGATGTATAAGTAGGTAGTGATAAATCACATATAGCCTGACCTAGTAATAATATTATAATTAGTAAAATCATTTTCCATGATCTTTTTAAACTTTTAAAAATATTTTTCATTTTATTATCCTTTCTTATTAATTTTAATACAATTTAGAGATTATGCCAACATTAAATGTTATTCTAAATATACTTATTTATGACAAAACAAAAAAAGAAGAAAATATTTCTTCTTTTTAAGTACTACTTTTTAATATCGTTAATAAATTAATATTAGATTGATATCAAAAAAGGAAATAAGTACACTAAGTAATACTTGTGTGCACCTATTTATATTATTTACTTTACATTTGTTTTTATTTGGGAAGTTTTTTCCAATTTTATCGACTCTTGCTTAATATTAAGAGCCATGCCCCAAACAAATATAATAGCTAGTAAATAAATCCATAACATGAGTACTATGACATTAGATAAACCAGCATAAAATAATTTATAATTAGCAAAATGCGTAGTATATAAAGAATATATTACTGTCGTAATTGTCCATAATATTGTAGTAAATACTGCCCCATAATTTACATTAGCAGATTCCACTTTTTTTTCGGGAGCAATTGTGTAAATTGTTTTAATTATTATAAACATAAATAACCATGAAAAAGGTCCTTTTAAAACAGTAATTACCCAAGCTATTCTTTCTGTTACATTTTGATTTAAATTAACATATTTAAATACTCTAATTATCGTATTACCAAAAGCTGGAACTAAAATCATAAATAAAAGAAGAAATACTAATAATATTGTTATTAATACTGCTCTTATTTTTCTTTTAATATAACCAGAATTGGGCACTCCATATAAAGCATTAGAAGCTACTATTACAGATGATGCCCCATTGGAAGCGATGAAGAATGCTATTATTAAAAATATAATCATATGAAAGTTCAAATTATTACTTGTAAGCATTGGTGTTATTAAAGTTGCTACATCAGCTGAAAACGCTTTAGCAATAAAGTTTTCCATAAATGATAATGAAACATTCAAAAATGAAGCACCATAGGCAATTAAAGTAATAATTGGAACAATGGAAAGCACAAAGAAGAAAGCTAATTGACCAGGTAAAGTTAACATTTCTGGCATATTTAATACTGAAAATATTTTTTTTAAAAATATATTAAATCTTTTTCTAATTTTTCTTATCCTTTTCATCCTTTTTTTCCTCTACTGATTCCTTTTTCTTTTTCATATCAATTGTTGCCTCATTAATGGCATCATCTATTAATTTTAGATCATCCATAATCATGCTATATCCCATTGAAGCGCCATTTTCATAAGGAAGAGTTTTAAATTCTTTATAAAGTTTCCTAATATAACTTGCCACTTGTCTTTCAGAATAACCAACTAAATATATAATAAATTCATTTCCATCACTTCTTATAATATCAGAATTATCAAGTTGGGTTTTAATTAAAATATTGGCAGCAGCTTGAATTTGTTTATCGCCTTCTGTATGACCATACTTATCATTTAAATCTTTAACACCATTTAAATCAATAATTATTATAGTCTGTGGATAAATCGTATTCTTATCCCATTCCGCAATATTTTCATTTAAATAATTCCTATTTTTTAAAGAAGTCAATTCATCGATAAATCTTATTTTGTCTTCTTTTTTTATTTTCTTTTGAATTTTTACTTTTTTACTAAATTTATAAAGTATTATAAATACAATGAAAATAAATATTAAAATATATAATAGATATTGAGCAATATGAGAAAGTAAAGTACCTTTTTTATAAGTTTCTTCATAGTTATTTACCCCTTTTAAAGTCATTACTTTTGGATCTAAAGTTTTAAAATAACTATTCATTAATTTATATAATGTGGCATCGCCATTTAATTTAAAGGTATACTTTTGAGCAATTACATCTTCATATCTAACAGAATATTTATTTAATTTATTAGCATAATAGTTATATGTATTTTTATCTAAACAAATAATTGCATCCTTTTTATTTAGTTTTAATAATTCTTTTTCTTTTTCATATGTTTTAACTGTTATATTTTTTTGTTTATTTAACATCTGTTCTAATATACTATTTTTTAAAACATATACTTGTTTAGAATTTAAAGAAGAAATACTATTAATTACTTCAAAATTTGATTTTGGGGCAATAATAACATAACTTATATTAAATAAACTATCTAAATTTTCATAATTATTTGGGGTAGTATAATAATTAAAATATAAATCTATTTGACCATTATTAATTGTTTTTTCCAAATTTTTCTGATTTTTATATTCATTATATCTAAAGTCTACACCACTAAAATCATTGAAATCTTTTAAATATTCCGATACGATTCCGCCATAGTTTCCGCCTTTTATTAATTCATATGGCGAATTCTTTATAAATCCATAATTATAAGTTTTTTTAGTAAGTAAATCTATATCTTTACTTTCTATATTTAAATTATCTAAAAATAACGCTTTATTATATTCGTTATAATAATTTTTAAAATCTGAATTCATCCATTTATTATAAAATTTTGTAATTATTGATGAGAATGTTCTATCGCCACTTAGCTTTAAAGTATAATATTTTTTAATATCACCAAAATGATAAGCTATATTTAAATCTTGAGATAAAATTTCATCAATATATTCATTTAAAGGTACAATAATATAATTTATTTGTTTTTCTTTATCATTTGAATTAAATGATTCAAGTAATTCTTCTTTATTTTTATAAGTAACATAGTTGATATGTTCATTAGTGATTCTTTTAGAAACATAATCTAAATCGGATTTTATAACTCCAACTTTTTTATTAGTAAGATTATCACTACTAGTTATAACATTATTTTTGTTAGATAAAAGAACATAATGATCTTTATAAAAAACTAAACTATTAGCAGGGATATATTTAGTTATATTAAAAGATAAATCAGCATCATTTTTTTTAGTATTAACAACAACTGGATTTACTTCAATTGATGTTTCTTTAGAGAAATCTTGTAAAAAAGAATAAAATACACCTTCGCCATTATCACCAAATATGGAAATATTATTAATAACATTAACATTATATAAATTTTTACTATTAGAATTAATCCAATTTTTTTCGTTGAAATTTATTTTATCTTTATCTCTAAAAAAATAAACTGTTCCTCCAAAAATTAATCCTACTATAACTATAACTAAAACTATTATAATAAATTTTTTCTTTGATTTTTTCATTTTTACTCACCTCAAGCATTTTCAGCCGTATTATTTGTCCAAGAAATTGCATTGCTGTTAATGTTTTTAGCACCCATTAAAGAAAAACCTGTTTCCTTACTATCATTTTTTAAGAAAAATTGAATATCATAACTATTTTTTTGCTTTTCAGAAAGCATATCAAGAACGGTAACAGCAATACCTTCTCCTTCTTCAATAGAAGCAGAATCTTCAGTAATTATAGTTACATAAATAATTCTACCAGTAACATTTACAGAAGCCTTTTTTACTTTTTCGGTTGCTTTTAATTTTTTAGCAATTGAATCTTGCTTTGAATTTGAAATTTTAACATTTTTAATAGGATCTAATCTATCACCATACTTATTGGTAGCAATTCCCATAAAAAAGTATTGAAAACAAGCCATAAATATAACAATAAAACATATTATAATTATTATAATAAGCATTGCTAATACCTTATTATTTCTATAAAAATTTTTCCATTTTTTCCATAATTTTTTCATTTTAATTCTCCTTTTAAGGCACTATAATTATACTACATTATATTATATCATGCAATTATTTTTAACTAATATAAATAGGATAATTATATTAAAAAAGAACTTCATTTTTGAAGTTCTGATAAAATTTCATTTATTTTTTCATCATTCCATATTTCAATATTTAACTTTAAAGCTTTATCATATTTGCTACCTGGAGATTCACCGACAATTACAACATCGGTTTTTGATGAAACACTTTCACTTACATCTCCATTATAGCTTTCAATTATTTTTTTAAGCTCATTTCTTTTAATCTTGCTTAAGGTTCCTGTGATTACAAATTTTTTATTTGTAAAGTATTCATTTTCTTTTTGTTCTTCCATTATTGTATTCATATTAATGCCTAAATGTTTTAAATCGGCAATTAATTTTAAATTTTCTTGACTTTTAAAGTAATCACAAATATTTTTAGCTAGAATATCACCAATATCCTTAATAGAAATTAAATCATTATATGTAACATTTATTAAATTATCGATATTTCTATATTTCTGAGCTAAAATTTTAGCAGTCTTTTCACCAATTCCTTTAATTCCCAGTCCCATTAAAAGATGTTCTAAAGATCTTTTTTTAGATTCTTCAATAGAAGATAATAAATTAGTAACTGATTTGGTACCAAATCCTTCAAGTTCAATTAAATCTTCTTGATGATTTTTCAAATTATAAATATCTATAAAATTTTTAATAAATCCCAAATTGTAAAAATCTTCAATAATCGCTTCTCCTAGTCCTTCAATATTCATTGCTTCTCGCGAAACAAAATGAATGAGACCTTCAATATTTCGAGCCGGACAATTGTCATTAGGACAAAAATAATCTATTTTACTAGCAGTTTGTTTTAATTCACTATTACATATTGGACAATTAGTAATCATTTTAACTCGAGTTTCTTGTCCTGTTCTTCTATCTATTATAGGTGCAACTACTTCAGGAATAACATCCCCTGCTTTATGTATTGATACTATATCACCAATTCTTAAGTCTTTATCTTCAATATAGCCAATATTATGAAGAGTTGCTCGAGAAATTTTAGAACCAGCTACAATTACGGGATCAAGTACTGCATTAGGTGTTATTTGCCCAGTTCTTCCTACTGTAAATGTTATATCTTTTAACTTTGTTAACACTGTTTCAGCAGGAAATTTATAGGCTGTTGCCCATCTTGGATATTTAGCTGTGTATCCCATTTTAAATTGATCTTGAATATTATTTAATTTTATAACTAGTCCATCTATATCATATTCCAAACTAGGTCTTAATTCTTTTTCATATTCAATATAATCAATTAAATCTTCAATATTATCAAATATTTTATTATTAGGATTGGTTTTAAAACCTAATTTTTTCATATATTCCAAAGCCTCATAATGAGTTGCAAGGCCGTAATCTTCAGGATTAGGTAAATGATATATAAAACTATCTAATTTACGACTAGCAGCTACTTTTGAATCTAATTGACGAATAGAGCCAGCTGCTAAATTTCTAGTATTTAAATATGGTTCTTGATTATTTTTAATTCTTTCTTGATTAATTTTATTAAATGTTTTTTTACTCATATAAATTTCCCCACGGACTTCAATGTCTATAGGTTCATTAATTTTTAGAGGAATTGTTTTTATAGTTTTGACATTAGTTGTAATATCTTCACCTATTGTACCATTTCCTCTTGTTGCCCCACTTTTTAAAATACCATTTTCATAAATTAATGAAACAGATAAACCATCAATTTTTTGTTCACAAACATATTGAGGTTTGATATTTTCTTTTTTGATTCGTTCATCAAATAATCTTATTTCATCATAATTAAAAACATCACTTAACGACAACATTGGAATTTTATGCGTAATTTTATTAAAACCCGCTAAAATTTGTCCCCCTGCTCGATGAGTCGGAGAATCTTCTCTTACTAACTCGGGATGTTTTTCTTCCAAATCAAATAGTTCTCTAAGTAAACTATCATATTCCTGATCAGTGATAGTCGGTTTATCTAAAGTATGATAATTATAATCGGCCTCATTTATAATATTAATTAATTCATTATACCTTTCTTCCATATAATCATCCTTTTTTAACGATATAAATTATTTGGGTATTTTTTATTTTTTACTAATTGTTTAATTTCTTCTTGAACCTCATATAATTCTTCTTGATAAGTCATTCCTATCCAGTGAGCATCTGTAGGAATAACTTTTACATCAACAATATTTTCCTCTAATAGTTCTTTTAAAACATCAGAAATTAAATATTCACAATTTAAGTAATTATCTTTATTAGCTTCTAAAAATTTAGAAAATTTTTCTTTTAAAATAGGAAATATCGTCTTAGTAAAACCAATCATATTTAAAGATGTTAAAGAATCTTTTTCGACAATAAATTCCTTATCACCATTTAATGGTTTTGCTAAAACCTTATTATCATTAGTAAAAGAAACTTTACTTTCAACTAATGCTTTGGTTTTATTATTTTCTTCAATTAATAAACCTCTTTTAACTTCTCCTTCTTTACTCATAACATTGCCGATTTTATAACCAACAATAGGATAAATTTTATCATTTTCATCAATATTTTTTAACTCATTAACAATATTTTCATATGCCTCATATCCATAAAAATCATCGGCATTTATCATACAGAAATTACCTTTTACTTCATCTTCGGCACACATTATTGCTTGAACTGTACCCCATGGTTTTTCTCTCAAATCAGCCATATATTCATAACCATCTAAATATTTATCTTTACTTTGAACGGCACAAGTTACATTAACTTTATTACCCCATTTAGAAATAATTTTGTCTTCAAAAATTTGTTTTTGATCTTCCTTAATTATTAATACAATTTTAGTAAACCCTGCTTTAATAGCATCATATATAGAATAATCTATTAAAAGTTCACCATTTGGGCCAACAGATGAGATTTGCTTTTGACCTGCTTCCTTTCCAAATCTACTACCCCATCCAGCTGCTAATATTACTAACGTTAAATTATCATTCATTTTTTTTCCTCCTTAACAATACTTTTATGATTTTTTAACAATTTTTTTATACCTATATTTTTATTAAAGGCAACCGTTATCATTCCTTTATCATCATCGACAACTACACCTTTTCCATATTTTTCATGATTTATTATATCTCCACATTTTATTTCGTTATTATCTTTCGAATAAACTTCTTTAATATCTAATTTTTTCTCTTCAAAAATATTTTCATTATCTACTTCCAGTAAATCATTATCAATTTCTTTAATAAATCTCGAAGGAGCATTTATACAATCTTTACCATATAACATTCTTCTTTTGGCATTAGTTAAGTATAAATATTCACAGGCTCTAGTAATTCCTACATACATTAGTCTTCTTTCTTCTTCTATATTATTTTCCATTATAGAATTAATATGCGGAAAAATACCTTCTTCTAACCCAATTAAAAATACTACTCTAAATTCTAATCCTTTAGCACTATGCAATGTCATTAAAGTAATTGAATCAGCAATATCTTTTTTTCTTTCAGACATATCGGAAATCAAGGCAATAGACTCTAAAAAATCTTCTAACAAGACACTTCCTGTCTCTTCTTCAAAAGAAACAGCAATACTTTTAAATTCTCTTAAATTTTCTATTTTTATATCTGATTCTAAAGAATTATCATTTTTATATTCATCTATTAAACCAGATTTTTCTAATACCTCATCAATAAGTTCTGATAAAGATAAATCTTCACTATCATTTTTTAATTCATTTATTAGATTTTTGAATTCTAATTCTTTTCCTGTTTTGATAGCATCAAACATACTGACTTTTTCTGATTCGGCTTCTTTTTCTAAATTTTCAATACTTTTAGGACCTATTTTCCTTTTTGGAACATTTATTATTCTTCTTAATGCTATATCATCATCGGTATTTAATATTAATTTTAGATAACATATTAAATCTTTAATTTCTTTACGAGCATAAAAATAGTAACTGCCAACTATCTTATATGAAATATTGGAAGACAAAAACATTTCTTCAGCAATTCTTCCCTGAGCATTAGTTCGATATAAAACGGCCATCTCATCATAAGAAATTCCTTTATCGTGTAATCTTTTTGCTTCATCTATAACACATTTTATCTCATGCTTTTCATCATAACTTCTAATATATTTTACTTTAGGGCCTTCTTCTTTTTTACTCCATAATTTTTTTTCTTTTCTTTCTATATTATTTTTTATTACACAGTTAGCCACATCTAAAATGGGCTTTGTGGAACGATAATTTTCCTCTAATAATATAACTTTAGTATTTTTGTAATCTTTTTCAAAATTTAAAATATTTTTATAATTAGCATTTCGAAAGGCATATATACTTTGATCAGCATCACCAACAACAAAAATATTTTGATGATTGGAAGCTAAATACTTAGCAAATTTATATTGCACTTCATTAGTATCTTGATATTCATCTATTAAAATATACTTATATAAATTTTGATAGTGTTTTAATATATCATTATTTCTCTGAAAAATTTTGACGGGCAATATTAGTAAATCATCAAAATCAACCGAATTATTTTTCTTTAATATTTCTTCATATTTATTATATACTTTGATAGCTATTTTTTCGGGTGGACTTGTTAAAAACTTAGTAATTTCTTCTGAAGTTAACATTTCATTTTTTATAAAGCTTATTTTATTTCTAATGAAATAAGGAGAATACTCTTTAGAATCAATATTTTCTTCTTTCATTATTTTTTTAATTAAACTTAAAATATCGTCGCTATCCAAAATAGATAAATTGCGTTTGTAATTTATTTCTTCTAAATTTTCTCTAATTATTTTTAAACCTAATGAATGAAAAGTACCAATAAAACAATTATTATCTGGGATTATTTTATTTACTCTTTCTTTCATTTCCTTTGCTGCTTTATTAGTAAAAGTAATAGCTAAAATATTATAAGAAGGTATTCCACTTTCAATTAAATAAGCAATGCGGGATGTTAAAACTTTAGTTTTTCCACTACCAGCTCCGGCCATAACAAGACAGGGACCATCTTTGTGCATTACTGCTTCTTTTTGTTGTTTATTTAAATTTGTTAAATCCATTTTAATACCATCTTTCCTACATAATTAATTATAACAAAAATATCGTAATAGATAAAGATTTACTTTATATATTTATCAAAGTAAGAAGGGTTTTTTATAGTAAATTCCATTATTTCTTTTGTTTTAGGGTGAATAAATTTTAAATAATTGGCATTTAACATTAAATATGGTGCTTTATTATTTTTTCCATATTTCTTATCACCCATAATTGGACAATTTATATCATTTAAATGAACCCGGATTTGATTTTTTCGTCCTGTTTTAATATCAATATCTACCAAGGCATATTGATTATTTTTATTAATTACATGATAATCTGTATGAGCATATTTTCCTTCATTATTTTTTGTTGAATAAACTAAAAAAGTTTTGGTTTCTTTTAAGTAACTTTTTATACTTCCAAAATCTTTTTGAAAATTATTAACACAAATAGCATTGTATTTTCGAACTGTTAGTTTATCCCAATTTTCTTGTAAAAAGTTTTTAGTTTCTTGATTTTTGGCAAAAACAATTAATCCTGATGTATCTTTATCTAGTCTATGAACAATGTATACTTTATTATTTTTATTTTTTCGATATAAATACAGACTAACTTGTTCGTACAAAGAATCTTTATAGCCTTGATCATCTTTGATAGTTAAAATTTTACTTGGTTTATTAATAACTATAATATCTTTATCTTCATAAATTATTTTCAACTTTTTTACTTTCATATTATCACTAAAAAAATTATATTAAAATTAATATATTTGCGCAAGTTAAAGTTATTTATTTTTGGCAATTTGTTCTTTTGTTGGTTGAACATTTAATATATTTTTAGCATAATTTAAAAACTGTTTTTTTTCTTGACTATTATAATTACTAACTATTTTATTTACTCTCAATTCAAATCTTTCTTTAATTTCGGATTTGTCAGAAAAATTTACAAATGGTTGATTAAAAAGTTCATTAATCTTTTCTTTATTTATTTTTAATTTTATATTTCTTAATGTTTTATCAATATCTTTATAATCATAATAAAATAAAGAATTTAAAACTTCTTCTGTACTTAAATAAGAAAAAATTCCACTTTTATTTTTACCATTGGAAAAACAAGAACCAAAATTATAAGCAATGGGGGAAAAACAACGCAAAGAGTTTATATTTTGAATAATTTTCATATTATCTAGTTTAGAATTACTATTTTCTATTAAACAATTAACTAAAATAATATTTTTAATAGTTTTAATTATTTCTTTAACTTCTATGTGGGAAATTCCTTTAACTAACATTAATTGTCTTGCAATTTTACGAAAATATTCTAAGTATATTTTATCTTTTTTTTCATGACTCATATTTGGTTCGGAAATACTTATATGTTTTTCATCTTTTTTTAGTACCCAATAAGAAAAAGCAAAATGATTATTAAAATCATCTTGCATTAATTCAATAGTAGCGTGTTTTACACCACAAAGCTCAAATATTTGACTTCCCAAAAGTTCTCTAACATCATCATTATTATTATTTTTCTTTAAAACGCCCAATTTTTTATTTAACTTATTAATGGCACAATAATAGACAGAATTTCCCGTTTTAACAAGGGAATAGTCAATATTTTCTAAATTATTAATATTTATTCTTTCCATAAATCCCCCAAAAAATTAAAAATCTATCTTCTGCGTCTTTTAGAATTATTAATAATTAAAGTTATTCCTAATATAATTAAAATTAAAGGCCAAAATATATTGTTTATATTTGCAGGTAAAAGATTTATAGTATTTAATAAATACCACAAACCAATAAATGAAATTACAGCATTAAAAGATGTTACTTTCTTTTCCTTAATCATATTGTAAACCCCTATTAAAATAAGAACACTAGGCCATAAAATATTCCAATTTATATTAAAATTAGGTATATATTCTTTAAGTAAAAACAATATACCAACTACTAAAGCAATTATACCAACTACCATAAAAACACATCCTTTATTTTATAAATTATCTTTATAACTATATTTTATATTTATATTTCCAAAAATGCAATAATTATTTTTATTAATCTATGGGATAATAACATAAAAAAAAGCCTTATTATAGGCTTTAATTTTTAAATGGTCGAGAAGACAGGATTCGAACCTGCGACCCCTTGGTCCCAAACCAAGTGCACTACCAAACTGTGCTACTTCTCGCTAATTACTTAAATATTATATCATATTTATAAAAAATTTAAAGAAAAAATTTTATTTTTTTTAAATTATATATTTATTATATGTTAAAAATAGATTTTTAAGAATAAATATAGTATAATAATCTTATATTAAAGGAGGATATAAATGCAAATAAAAATAAAAAGATTAGCTGCTTATTTTTTTGATATTATGATTATATCTATTGTTGCATCATTAATAAGTAATATTTCTTTTATAAATCCCAAAATAAAGGAATATCAAAAAGATTATAATAACTATGTTGAAGTTGTTCAAAAATATCAAGATAAAAAAATAACTACTAAAAATTATCAAAATAAACTACAAAATTATGCATATTATCTTGAAAAAGATGCAGTTATAACAACTACAATTACAGTTGCTTTAACAATTCTTTATTTTGTATTTTTCCAATGGTGGAAAAATGGTCAAACAATTGGTAAAAAATTCATGCGATTAAAAGTGGAAAGTGCCAATAACAAAAAATTATCATTAGAAAAATATTTAATAAGATCTGTAATTTTATATAATATATTATTTAAAATAGCTGATATTTTGGTTATCTGTTTGGCATCAAAAGAAAAATACATAACAGTTAATAATATTTTATATAATGTGGAAATGGGAGTTACATTAATATTAATGTTATCTATTTTAATTAATAAAGAAGGAAGAGGCCTTCATGATTTAATAGCTAATACTAAAGTTACAGAAATTCCTTTAGAAAATACAGATAATGTCGAAAAAGAAAAAGCGCCAAAAAATACTCAAGAGAAAAAAACAAAAGTAGCTACATTTAAAGAAACGAAAAATACAAAAAAGAAAACAACAACTAAAAAAGAGAAAAAATAAATTTTTCTCTTTTTAAATTAGTTATTTTAAAGCTGTTAATAAATCAGCTTTTTTCATTGTAGAATAACCTTTAACACCTTTTTCTTTAGCCATTTCTTTTAATTCTGCTAAAGTTTTCTTAGTTAAATCAGTAGTCTTTTCTTTCTTAACAGGTGCTTTTACTTCTTCTTTTTTTTCAACTACAGGTTCCTTTTTTGAACCATTTTTTAAAGCATCTTTAGCAATAGTTACTAAGTCTGTAAATGCTTTAGGATTATCAATTGCTATTTCTGATAACATTTTTCGATTTACTGTTACTCCAGCAATATTTAAACCATTAATAAATTTTGAATAACTTATATCATTCATTCTACAAGCAGCATTAATTCTTGTTATCCATAGTTTTCTAAAATCTCTTTTTTTAGCACGACGATCACGATAAGAATATGCTCCAGAATGAAATAATTGTTCTTGAGCTGTTTTATATAATCTATGTTTACTACCAAAATAACCTTTTGCTTGTTTTAAAACTTTTCTTCTTCTGTTTTTAGAAACAGTTCCGCCTTTAACTCTTGTCATATTCTTCCCACCTAACTATATAACAGATTTTAATCTGTTAACGTCTCCTTTACTTAAAGTACCTTTATTTCTTCTTTGTCTAACTTTTTTAGCGCTATCTTTAGCAGTAATATGATTACCACCAGATTTTTTATATTTAACTGTTCCATTTGATTTTAATTTAAAAACTTTTTTACTAGCGCTATGAGATTTTTGTTTACATTTTGCCATAATTAAATTCTTCCTTCCTATTTTTTGGGTGCTAATAACATATGGATTATACGACCTTCTAAACGAGGTTTTTGTTCAATATCAGATACATCAGATAAAGAATCAGCAAAACGAAGTAATACTTCTTCTCCTAATTCAGGATGCGCCATTTGTCTTCCTAAAAATCTAATTGAAACTTTAATTTTATGTCCTTTTAACAAATAAGCACAAGCATTTTTTCTTCTTGTTTCAAAATCATGAACATCAATTGTAACAGAAAGTTTATACTCTTTAACTTCTTTATTTGCTTCCCTTTGTCTTTTTTGTTGTTCTTTAGTTTTCTTTTGTTTCTCATATCGATATTTATTATAATCCATAACTTTGGCTACCGCAGGTGTTGAATTTCCATTTAACAATACTAAATCTAATCCTGCATAATTAGCAAGTGTTAGAGCATCAGTTAAATTTTTAATTCCCATTTTTTCACCATTCGGACCAATAACCATCAATTCAGCTACATTTATTTGATCATTAATAAGTAGTGAATCATTTTTAGACTTTGCTATATTTCGCACCTCCAATATAAAAAAGTGAATACGCAATGTATCCACTCAAAAACCATAACTTAGTAATTTTAATTTGGCTTTTTACCTATTGATATATTCAATCAGGTGGATATACATCGCTTTCCTTTTTTAATAACATTTATAATTATATATTTAATTTTATGCTTTGTCAACAATTTCTATACTTTTTAAATTAAATTTTTAGTTTTTGTATATTAAAGTGTATAAAATATACAAATAAGATTTAGAAAATAAGTATAATATCTTCTAAGCAATTTATTTGCCATATACATCATATAAAAATTTATGTGAGCATTGAGCATTTTATTTTAAAAATAAACCTTTTTTCTATCAATGACACTTAAACTTTAGATTGATTCAATGAATATTATTGTTATTTTCATCACAATCTTTTCGTTCCCCATTAATTACTACATATTCCTCATTTTCCATAGGATTAAATACATAAGAAACTGAATTTTCTGAATTATTTGAAGTTTCGCTATCTATAAATAATTTTTCTAATTTTTCTTTTATTTCATCTTTCCTAAAAGGTTTTGCTATATAATCTACAAATCCTTCGGATATATATTTTTCTTTAGCTCCGGATACTGCATCAGCTGTTAGTGCTATTACGGGAGTATTAAATTCTGACATTCCTTTTAACTTCGATAATGTAGTTTCTCCACTCATTTCTGGCATCATTATATCCATTAGAATTACATCATATTTTTCACCTTTGTTTATTTTATCTAGACACTTTTGTCCGCTATCGCATTCATCTACAATTAGTCCTAAACTCTCTAAGTGCTTTCTTGCTACTTTTATATTTAAACTATTATCATCTACAACTAATACTCTTTTATTTTCATATTTTTTTTCATCTATATTATTTATTTCTGTGTGTTGAATATTTTCTGAAGTTGGATTTATCATCTTACTTATTTTTTGAGGAATTTGTGCTATAAATATTGAGCCTTCTCCAAATTGAGATTGTACATTTATTTGTCCGCCCATCATATCTACCAATGATTTGGTTATTGCAAGACCTAGTCCAGTTCCTTCGGTAGTAGTATTTTTTTCAACATCTAGTCGTTCAAATTTATCAAATAACTTATTAATATTTTCAGCTTTTATTCCTCGTCCTGTATCTTGGACACTTATGATTAACATGCATTTATCATTTTGATTAATACATTTTGTATTTAAAATTATTGTACCTTTTTCTGTATATTTAATGGCATTGGTTAGTAAATTATTAACAACTTCTTTGATATGAGCCTTATCTCCTAATAATTCATAAGGAATATCGGGGGCAAAATTCATTTTAAAATCTATTGGTTTTTCTCCTATTCTAGTTGCTGTAACTCGTGCCATTTTTGTGATTTCTTCTACATAATTATATGGCATTTCTACTATTTCCATTTTTTCACTTTCAATTTTATTTATATCCAAGATATTACCTACTATTTCCAGTAATGTTTGTGAGGCATTTTGAATATCTTCGGTATCTTCTACAACTTCTTTTGGTACTTGTTCTTTATAACTTGCGATATCTTCTGAAAGCCCAACTATGGCATTTAAAGGTGTTCTAATTTCATGCGACATACTTGATAAGAAATCACTTTTAGCACGATTAGCTTTTTCAGCTGTATTTTTGGCAAGTTCCATTTCTCTTAACATTTTTAAATCTGGATTTTCTATTGTAAAAAACATTATGTAATCAAGAAAAATTAAAGTAAAAGAAACAATTAGTAAAGAAGGATTAATTTTTTGTAATATTATATTTAATAGTAATAAAAATACGATTACAAATATAGGACTATATTTAGATTTAAAAATTTTTTTATAATTAAATACTGAAACAATAATCCAAGAAATTATAAATATACCAAGACACATTCTTAAATATGAAACAGCTTGACCATATGAATACATTTCTGTTCCATTTATATAATACTCAATCTTTAATATCAAAAATAATATAAGTGAAATTAGAAAAAACACATTATGGATTATATCGCATATTTTGAATTTCTTTTCAAATTTTTCTATTTTATTATCATAATTATCTTCATTTTTTTCTGGTTTAAATAAGTAAAATATATATTTTGAAAAATATGTAAACCATAAAACAATAGAAATTAAATATACTCTTGAAAGAATAATTGTCATTATATTTTCTACACCTGCATTTAAAGTATATATTTGTAAAAACAACTCACATAAAATACTAAATGCAGTAGAATACATTAATGATTTAAAATAACTATTTTCTTTTGATTCTATTCTTTGTTTTGAATTAAATATAATTATTATTAATATTGAAAAGAATAAACAAACACCAAGGTATAAATAATTCCACATACTATTTCACCATTACAATTATATCATTAATTTTACCTTCTTTCAAAAAAATGTACATAAAAAGATAAACTTTTTAAATTGTTTATCCTTTAACTACTTTTTTATGTAAGCTTTTAAATTTTCACTTTTTTGATAAATATCATTTGATATTTCTATATATGAAATATCACACTTTTCATCATTAATGTATTTAATAAACCCTTCTTTATCTCTACTTTTTGGCTTAAGTGTTGTTGGATCTATTGGTAAAGAATTTTTAAATTCTTTATAACCATCTATAGTAATATTCTTTTTACTTAAATAATCATCTATACTAAATATTAACTCTTTAGTATCCATTGATTTTTCAGGTTCTTGTACAAAATACATATTTAATGATAAATTTCCATCTTCTAACTTTTTCTTTTCAATTATTATATCATGTAACCCAAAATGGTCTCTTAAATCATTTGCAATATCAAATAAATATGTTTTTTGATTATTGATTGTCATACTATTTTTTATTCTTCCATAGCAATAAATGTAACCTTCATTATCTATTTCACATAAATCACCACTATGTATCCAACCATCAATTACAGTTGTAGCAGTTTCTTTAGGTTTATTAAAATAACCTTCCATATTTGATGGAGCCTTAATCCATAATTCACCGCGAACGCCAGTACCATAAGGTAATTCTTTTCCATTTTCATCAAATATTCCAACAGTATATCCCGGTAGTGGAATACCAACACTAATTACTTGTTTAGTATTATTTGATTCCTTATAATTGCCATTATATTTAGCAACAGATAATACACCAAACACTTCAGAAAAACCATACCCAACCATAAAATCTCTTTGTGCTCCACGTTCACGTACTATAGAATTTAAATTATTTAATATATTATGAGTAGTTCCTGCTCCTCCCATTATAAAATAATCTTGCCATGATAAATCTTGAATTTTACCAGTTTCTTTTTCTTTTTTTAATAAATCTTGAACAAATCTTTCCCACATTGGTCCAGTTGAAATAGTTATATCCGGTTTGTTTTTCATTACTTGATCATACCAAATAGACATGTCAACACGTGGATCAAATACTATTGTTCCACCTGTAAATGTTGGTAATAATTGCAAACAATTAATAGATGTTGATGCAGTAGGAGGAAAACATGTTAGTGTTCTCTTTCCTTCTGTATAACCAGTTTCAGCATTTATTGTACATGCAAGAGATGATAAAATACCTTCATTTGTATCCATTATACCTTTAACAACACTACTTGTAGTTCCACTTGATGTAGTTATTGCTGCTATTCTATCTTTTTCAAAAGGTACTTTATATTCTCCAGTATAATATTTAGCTATGACTTTAGCTTTATCTGTTGATATAAATTTATTTGTTTTAGGTATAGCATTTTTGTTTTTACTTTCTTCAATAAAACTTTTAAATTTAGTCATTTGTTTCAATGGAAACATCATACTATCAGCAGCTGATATTACAAATACATTCTTAAATCTATCTTGTTCATACACATCTTTAACATTTTTCCACAATGAATCGAATACCACAGCAAATTTAGCACCTTTAGTTTCTTTTTCTAATGCTTCTTTTGTTATAGCAAGCTTCTGATAATATGGTATTGCACCGATTGCATTAGCAGCAAAAAACATTGCAAATGCTTCAGGGGTTGCAGGTGTATATATAGGAATAAGATCTCCTTTTTTTATTCCAACTCCTCTAAAAGCACGTGCCCACATCTCTACATAACTTGCAAATGTTTCCCTTGATATATTTCTCCCAAAATATTCAATAAAATTTATATTAGAATATTTTTCAAGAAGTGATTCAGCAACTTCCCAAACAGTTTTATTAACAGGAATATTGTTAGCGAAATCTTCTGCACCTTCTTTGTAATGTTTTAGCCATACTTTATCTACAGAAGAATATCCTGTTAAACCTTGTGAAAAATAGGCTTCCTGCTCTTTAGGAATATTTAATATCTTCTTTATTTCCTCTATTTTTTGAATATTTTTACTTCTTACTGCTTCAGCTAAGTCTTCTTTTAACTTAGTGTATAACTCTTTGTTCATAAACCCTCCTATTTAGACATAAAATAAATTTATGGCATTCCTTTTTAATTATATCACATGACAAACAATGTCCGCAACTTAACCTATAATTTAATTTTTAAAAAAATAAACTGGAGAAATTAATTTTTCTACTAATGATTTATATTTTAATCATGCAATTTTTTTTATTTAAATTTTTAGTTTTTATTGTTAACATTATAAAAAAATTATATAATAATTTTGGAAAAGAGAATTTTATGGTGGACAAAAACAAAAAAGATTTTAACGAATATTATGAAATAGTTAAACCAATACTTAATAATAAAGAATTTAAGAAAAGAAAAAAATTTCTTCATCATGGCAAGGTAACAGTTTACGATCATTCACTAGCAGTTTCTAAATTATCTTATTGTCTAGCTAAAAAATTGAAATTAGATTATAAATCAGCTGCTATTGGTGGGCTTCTTCATGATTTTTATAATAACCCATGGCAAAATAAAACGAAAAAAACAAAATTTTTTCAAAAACATGGCTTTATACATGCTAATCAAGCTTTTAAAAATTCCTAAAAAATTTTTCCTAATTTAATGAATAAAAAAATAGAAAACATTATAAAAAGGCACATGTTTCCCTTAAATATAAAACCTCCAATAAGTAAAGAAGGATGGATTGTAACCTTAGTTGATAAATATGTTTCTTTTGAAATTTTGAAAGAGCCTAAAAATCTTCATAAATATATTTTTTTTATATCAAAAAAAGACAAAAATAATTAAATAGTTTTTGTCTTTTACTTTATTGTAATATTTGCTGCTGTTATTTGATACTTTTCAAATCTTTTAGTTACTTTACCATAAATTAGACAGATATTACCTACTTTTATATTCGTATAATTATTATAAATTTTAGGGAATAAGATAAATTCTGCCGTACCAGTTTCATCACTTGCTGTTATAAATGCCATTTTTTCATTTTTCTTTGTTTGGATTATTTTAATATTTTCAATTAAAACAATACATTTTATATTTTTATCAAAATATTTTTGCATATGACATAATTTCATTATTCCTTCTTGTTTAAATTTACTGGCTGGATGATTAGAAATATAAAATCCAAAAATATTTTTTTCATATTTGTTTAGTTCATTTATATTCATTTCTTCAATAATTTCCATGCATGGTTTTTCAAGTAAAGTAGAATCAATTGACTGAGCAAGTTCAGCATAAGTAATTGCTCGATCAATATTATTTAAAAGAGTATTTTTATTATAATTAAAACAATTTAAAGCATCCGCTAAAATTAAGTTTTCAATGGTCTTTTTATTAATAGATTTAGAGTAGCATCTTGCCACAAAATCAAAAAAGTCTAAAAATAAAGAATCTTTTCTTTTTTCCATTATGGTATTAACTGCCCCAGCTCCTAAATTTTTAATAATAGAAAGAGGTAAGATTAAATTTTTATTATCAATAATATATTTATCAGTTGATATATTTATATCTGGTTTTTTAATAGTGACATTTAATTTTTTCGCTTCATCTAAATATTCTTTCGTTTTAATATCACTTGATATAACATTATTTAATAAATTTGCCATAAATATTTCTTTATAATGCACTTTTAAATATGCCATTTGATAACCTACTAGAGCATACGAAACAGAATGGGCTTTATTAAAACCATAACTAGCAAATTTTATAATCAAATCATATAAAGATGTAGCAACTTCTTTAGAAAAGCCATTGTTTATCGCTGAATCAATAAATGTAAGTCTTTCTTTTTCCATAATATTTATTTGTTTTTTACTCATGGCCTTCCGGATATTATCTGCTTTTGAAAATGAATAATTACCTACTCTTCTTAATATTTCAATTATTTGTTCTTGATAAACAATTATGCCATAAGTTTCTTTTAAAATATCTTCAATTTCTAATACAGGGTATGTAATTTTTTCTAAACCATGTTTTCTATTGATAAAAGAATCAATATTTTCCATAGGGCCTGGTCTAAATAAAGCAATTGCGGCAATTAAATCACTAAAAGAAGTAACTTTTAGTTTAGATAAAAAGTTTATCATTCCTTTACTTTCAAATTGAAAAATTCCCAAAGTATCTGCTTCATTAAATAATTTTAAAGTTGCTTTATCATCTAAAGGTATCTGACTTAAATTAATTTTCTCATTAGTATTTTTTTCTATATCTTTTAAAATATTATTTATTATGGTCAAATTCTTTAAAGCTAAGAAATCCATTTTTAGAAGGCCAATTTCTTCTAGATAATCCATTGTAAAACCAGTCATTCTAGTATTATTGTTTAAAGATATCGGAATAATTTTATCTAATTTTTCACTACTTATTACAACCCCAGCAGCATGAGTAGAAATATGTCTTTTTAATCCTTCTAATTTCATCGCTATTTTAAATAATTTTTCTAAATGATTATCTTTAATATATTTAACAAATTTTTTATTATTTAAGTTATTTTTTAAGTATTTTTCTTTAACATTTATCATATTAGAAAGCTCATCGACAATTTTAGTATCGATATTTAAAACTCGCGCTACATCACGAATTACTTGTTTTTCTTTTAAATTATTAAAAGTTATAATAAGTCCAACATTTTCTTTACCATATTTTTCTTTTACATAATCAATTACTTGATCTCTTTTAGTATATTCAAAATCTATATCTATATCAGGCATCGAAATACGCTCTTTATTTAAAAATCTTTCAAAAACTAAATTATATTTTATCGGATCAATTTCGGTAATTCCTAAACAATATGAAACTAATGAACCCGCTGCACTTCCACGGCCGGGACCAACTAAAATATCATTAGATTTAGCATATTTAACATAATCATAAACGATTAAAAAATAATCAATAAAGCCCATTTCCACTATAACTTTAAGCTCTTTTTTTAGACGGTTTAAATAAATATCGTTAATATTATTATTTAATCGTTTTTGTAAACCCTTCTTACATAACGAAAATAGTAAATCTTTAGAATTATTTTTTTTATCATACAATGGTATATATTTTTGATTAAAATTAAATTCCAAATTAATATTATCGGCAAAATCAATTGTTGTTTTTTTATCAAAATTAGAAATAGTGTCATAAACTTCTAAACTGTAATCATTTTCTATTTTAAAATCATCTTCATTTATCGTTTTTCCGGCTTCTATTAAGTAAAGATAACGCAAATACTTTAAATCACTATTTTTAAAAGCTTTAACATCATTTATAAAAACAATCTTATCCGTAATAATTAAACTATTCTTTTTTTCATATTCATTTTTATAACTAATATAAACATCTTCTTTTATTTCGCTATAAAATTCTTTACTTTGAAATGGTAAAACAACTAAAATATTAGTTCTATTTAATTTTATATCACTAATACTTAAATCTCTTTGTTGTTTTAAAGTATTAAGAATAAGTAAATTTTGATAACCATAATAATTTTTAGCATATAAATAAATAGGTAATTTATTAACTGTAACTTCTAAACCAATAATTGGTTTTAAATTATTAGCCTTACACATTTTATAAAATTCCATACAACCAAATAAATTTTCATCGGTTATACCTAAACCAGAAAATTGCTTATTTTTAATGTCATTAAAATCTTTTATTTTTATTAGACTTTTAAGTAAACTATAATCTGTTTTAATTGACAATGGAATAAACATACCTATCACCTTTCATATTCATTATAACATCAATATAATTTGTTTACAAAATATACATATTTATTTGACTAAAATAATATAATATGTTATTATTCATTAGTAAATATCTTTAAGGAGGAGTGTTTATGGCAAAAAAAGCAACTAGTAAAAAACCTTTAACTGGAAATAACCGTTCACATGCCCAAAATAAAACGAAGAGACAACAAAAACTTAATCTTCAAAAGAAAACTGTAAATGGCAAAAAAGTAAGAATTTCAGCTAGAGAAGTTAAAAATAAAAATGCATAAAAATGCATTTTTTTATTTTAATAAATTAATTTGCTCTTGAAAATTATTTCTTTTGCACACAAATGAGCCACAAACTATAATATCGCATCCAGCTTTTTCAACTAGCTTGGCATTTTCGTCATTAATGCCACCATCAACCTCAATTTTATATTTATAACCAAATTCTTTTTTTAAATTTTTTAATTCTTCAATTTTATCAACAGTATTTAAAATAAATTCTTGGCCTCCCTTACCAGGATTAACACCTAATACTAAAACTAAATCTAAATCTTTTAGATATGGTTTAATTGAACTAACTTTAGTTTCGGGATTAATAGCCATTCCTACTTTTATTTTTTGACTTTTAATATATTCAATTATTTTCTTTTTATTTTCTTTTATTTCACTATGAAAAGTTATATAACTAATATTTAAATTATTTAATTTTTCTATCCAATTTAAAACATCTAAGGTCATTAAATGAACATCTAACTTTTTAGATAAGACTGTATGTTTTAATTCTTCAATTGGATCAAATACACTATCGGTAAATTTTCCATCCATAATATCGACATGAACATAAGAAGCATCAGTACTATCAATTTTTATTAATGTTTCTAAAGTTGTAAATTTACTACTTAAAAAAGAAATAGATGCTTTCATTTTTTCACCTCATTTATAAACTTAACATAGTTATCATAACGACTTTTTAAGATAATGCCTTGATCGACAGCTTTTTTTACATTACAATCTTTTTCATTTATATGAAAACAATTTTTATAAATACAATTTATTTTATTAAATTCTTTAAAAGTATCTTTTATATCATTTTTAGTCATTTCTCTTAAATCCAAGGAAGAAAAACCGGGAGTATCCGCGATTAAAGAAGAACAAATACTAAAAAGTTGAACATGCTTAGTAGTATGTACTCCTCTATTTAAAGCCTTACTAATTGGCGAAGTTTTTAAATTTAAATTACTATCTAATTTATTTAAAAGAGTTGACTTCCCAGCACCTGTTTGCCCAGTTAAAACGACTACTTTATCTTTTATTATTTTTTTAATTTTAGTTATTTCATTATTAAATACAACTTGAATTCCTATATTTTCATAATACTTTTTTAATTTTAAATAATATTTTTTTTCATCTTCAGTTATTAAATCACATTTTGTAAAACAAATAATAGGTTTAATTTTGTTAAAAATTATGAACGATAAATTTTTATCAAGTAAATGAGCAGAAAAATTTGGTTCTCTTAAAGACATTACTAATAAACATAAATCGACATTAGCAATTCTTGGCCTTCTTAATTCATTTTTTCTTTCTTTTACATTTTCAATTATTTGATTATCCCAATCAATATTTACTATATCACCAACTAAAAGATTAATTTTATTAAAATTAATCTTTCCTCTTGCTGGCATTGTAATTATACCTTTTTCTGTCTTTAATACATAATCTTTACTTTCTTTTTTAACAATTCGTCCTATCATTATTCTAAAACATCACTTTCCTCAGAATCAGATTCTTCGACATTTTGGGCTTCCATCGCAACAGTAATTTTAAGTGATGCCCCAGTAACGATTTTCGAACCAGCTGCTCTACTTTGAGCCATAACAACACCCGCTGGATAATAATCACTCTCTTTTCTTTCAACAGAAAGACTTAAACCATATTGAGTAGCAAAAGAACGCACTTTATCTTCTGTCCAACCTTCGGCAACAAAATCAGGATATTTTGAATCAACATCCGGTATATATAAATGAACTGTATCTCCTTCTTTTAAAGTAGTTTTTGCTTTAGGTGATTGTTTTATAACATTGCCATCGGTATAATTACTAGGATTATCAACTTCCACTTTTTCAATAACAACATTAACTGACAAAGCCTCTAATTCGGATTTAGCAATTAAATAATTAGTGTTAGTATAATCTTTTAAAATCATTTTGGTATTACCAAGTGATTTATATAAAGTTATTTCTGTACCTTTTTTTACTGTTCGTCCAGCAGCAGGTGAAGTTCTTGTAATTTTACCTTTTTTAATTTTAGAACTAGATTCAGTTCTGACATCGGCTTCTACAGAAAAACCTGCTTTAGTCAATTTTTTATCAGCTTCGGAAACGGACAAACCAGTTACATCAGGAACTTTTACATTAGGTTTTGAAAAAACTTTTGGAAGCAAAAATATACAAACTGTTGTAACAAGAATTAAACCAGTAAAAATAGAAGCTAAAATTATTAATAATTTATTTTGTTTCTTTAAATCATTAGTGGTAATTTTTTTAGCAATTTGGTCTTCTTCTTTCTTATCGTCATCACTTTTAATAGCCTTCATAATTTTAGTATCATCTAAATTACCGTCTTCATAAGGGTATTTATATTTAGGTTCATTTAATCTTGCTTCATCCAAAACAGTTTTTAAATCTTCATGCATTTCTCTAGCATCAGCATATCGGTTTTTAGGATTTTTAGCAGTAGCTTTCAAAATTACATTCTCTACACTTTGGGGAATATTTGGTAAATATTGTCTAATACTTGGAAGTGGTTCTTTTAAATGTTTTAAAGCTATTTCTACAGCATTATCACCACTGTAAGGAAGATGTCCACTTAATAATTCATACATTAAGATTCCCATTGAATAAATATCACTTTGAATAGTAGAACCTTTTCCACTTGCTTGTTCAGGTGGTAAATAATGAACAGAACCCATTACGGAATTAGTTTGGGTAAGTTGCGTAGAATTCATTGCCATAGCAATTCCGAAGTCAGTAATCTTTACCATTCCATTTTCTAAAATCATTATATTTTGCGGTTTAATATCACGATGGATAATATATGAATCATGAGCACAACTCATTCCATCTGTAATTTGTAACATAATATCTACAACTTCACTAACAGTAAGTTTCTCACGCTTTTTAATTAAATTTTTTAAATGTTTACCCTCAATATATTCCATTACTATATAATATTGACCATTATCTTCTCCGACATCATATACTTCAACAATATTAGGATGAGATAAGCTAGAAGCTGAAAGGGCTTCTCTTTGAAAACGCCTTAAAAATTTTTCATCATTAGCAAGATCTCCACGCAAAACTTTAATTGCAACATTTCGATCTAAAATTGTATCATAAGCAAGGTAAACATTTGCCATTCCACCTTCGCCAATAGTTTTAATAATCTGATATCTATCACTAATTTTTTGCCCCTTTGTTATCACAATTCTTCACTTCCCTCATCTTTTTCTAAGTAAGCTACAGATATATTATCGCTACCCCCTCTAGCGTTGCATTTTCTAATAATTTTTATTACTTTTTCTTCAATATCTAATTCTGGATCATTTAAGATTTTCTCTATTTGTTCAGGTGTTAACATATTAGTAACCCCATCGCTACATAGAAATATACCAGTTGCACTCATATCAACATCAAATATATCAATGTCGATATTTTCAGTTACTCCAAGGGCTTTCATTAAAACATTTTTCTTAGGATGATATATCGCTTCTTCTGGTGTTAAATCACCTGATGCCACAAGTAAATTTACTAAGGTATGATCTTTAGTGACTTTATGCATTTTTCCATTTTTAACTACGAATCCTGAAGAATCACCAATATTGCCAAAAATCAAAAATTCTTTAGTAATAATCGCTAAAACTAATGTTGTTCCCATACCGGTAGAATCTGGGTGTTCAACAGCATAATCAAAAATATTTTTATTAATTTCTGTTATATTTTCATTTAACCAATTTACAGTATCTAATTTAGTTCCAATAGATCCAAGTTCATTAAATCTTTTGCCTAGATGAGTAACTGCCATAGAACTAGCAACTTCTCCAGCTCTATGTCCGCCCATACCATCTGCTACCATAACTAAATATTCATTACTAGCATTTTTAATTATACTTACACTATCTTCATTATGGTCTCTTACTTTACCACAATCAGTTAAGTAAAATGATTTCATTTATTCACCTCTTTTGATCTCAGTTGCCCACAAGCAGCTGAAATTTCTTTACCAAATTCTTTTCTTATGGTCACATTAATATTATTCTTTTTAAGTATATCATAAAACTTTAAAATTTGCACTTTTTTGCTTTTATTATAATTAATTTTTGATGTTTCATTATAAGGTATTAAATTTACATATACATTAAGATTTTTTAGTAGTTTAACAAGTTCTAGAGCATGTCTTTCTTGATCATTTACATCTTTTAAAAGCAAATATTCAATAGTTACTCTTCTATTTGTTTTATTTATATAATTTTTTATTTCTTTTAAGACATCTTCAATAGGATAAACTTTATTTATTTTCATTAATTTAGAACGAAGTTCATTATTGGGAGCATGTAAAGATAAAGCGAGATTCACCTGTAAATTTTCTTCACTAAATTGTTTAATTTTTGGTACAATTCCACAAGTTGAAATAGTTATATGTCTTGCTCCAATAGCTAATGTTTTGGGATTGTTTATAAGTTTAACAAACTTCAAAACATTATCATAATTGTCAAAAGGCTCGCCAATTCCCATTAAAACAACACTATTAATTTTTATATTTAATTCTTTTTGAATTAAATATATTTGTTCTAACATTTCATAAGTTTGCAGATTTCTTATTTTTTTAAGTCGGCCACTTTCACAAAAAGTACATCCCATATTACAACCTACTTGGGTGGAAATACATACACTTTTTCCATAATCGTGAAGCATGACAACTGATTCTATATAATTATTATCCTCTAAACAAAATAAAAATTTATAAGTATCAACTGATTTTTCTACTTTAACAATTTTTAAATTTATTGTTGTAAAATTTTTAGTTAAAAAATCTTGTAAATTTTTACTTAAATTAGTCATATTATTAAAATTAGTTTCATTGTGCTCATAAAGCCATTCAAAAATTTGAGTAGCATTATATTTTTTAAAATTATTTTTTATTAAAAATTCTGTTAATTCAGCAATATCATAATTAAATATTTTATTTTTCATAATCATCACTTAAAAATATTATATCACAAAAAAAGCAGAAATTTCTGCTTATTATAAATATTCAACAATTCCTGGGTTTTTAGTAATTTTATCAATTAAATCTTCAGTATCATATTTAGAAAAAATACTTTCAAAAACACTATTATCTTTTAAAAACATTTCTGAATAATCGGCAAAAATTGTTTTATAATTAGTTACCCCTAAATTTTTTAAATATTTAAGATTTTCGATTATTAAAACGGGGAATTCTTTGCATTTTTCGATTAAGTTCTTGTCAGCATTTTGTACTATAGTATTGATTTCTTCATCAGTGAAATCTATTTCTTTTAAAAATTCCATTTAACTCACCTTCCCAAAAAATTTATCATAATCAAAATCATTATCTCTTCTTACTAAACTTGAAATAGGTAGATTACTTCCTCCAACAATTGCTTCTTTAGTATCTTCTATATTAATATTTGGATCAAGTAATGCGGAAATTGCTAAAGAAACATCATTTTTAGATTTAATACTTAAAAAATCATTTAATACGGTATTAAACTTATCAGGATCAACCTGTAATAATTTATCAACACTATATCTTAAATTATTAAGAGGTATGCCTTTATCACTTAAAATTTCAAATACTTTCAAAATATTCATTGATCTATTATCATCTAAACTAGAATATTCTTCTATTCTTTCACTATAATCAATTCCATTTTTTTCAAAAACATCTAGTACTTGTTTTGAAAGATTAGAATTTTGTACTACTTTTTCTTCTTTTGGTTGATCTATTCCTTTAATAAATATATTATCTAGACCAGTTATTTCATCATCACCAAATCCATCAATAGGAGTTATATTTGCTGGTTCAATTGAGGATGCATCAGTAGTTTTATCAGTAGTTTTAGTAATATCACCTACTATTTTTTCATCTACAGAAGTATCAGGAACGAAAATTGGTTCACCTATGGCTCCAATTTTATCTTCTTTTGTTGCTTCTTTATTTTCTTTTTCTTCTTTTGGTTCTTCTTTTGGTACTTTATTCTCGCCTGCTGACTTTTCGTTTTCGGAATTACTAAAAGCTTTTTTTATTGAATTTCTAAATTTTGAATCCGGGAAAATAATTTTAGCACACAATTCTCTTTTATTTTTTTGTAATTCTTCAAAAGCCGAAATAACATCTTCAGCTCTTTCTCTATCTGTTGCTAAATCGTCACTAGAAAGCATTAATAAATCTACTAATGTTTTTAATTTCATTTTATAATCGGAAATATCATCATTTAATTTAGTTAATTCTTCATTATATTGAGCAATTGATTTTTTGTTACTTTCAATTGATTTTTGTAATTCATCATTTTTCTTAATAAGTTCTGCTTTAGTTTTATCATAAACTTCATTAATACTTTTTACAATACTTTCTGGATCAAAATCTTTAATATCTAAAATTTTAATAAGATCTTTATACTTTGGATCACATAGTTTTTCAACAGTTTCAATATAATCATTTCCATTTTGAAGAACTTGAATATTAGCTTCACTTTCTTGTAAAGATTCTTGATTTGCTTTTAATGCATCTTCGGTTTTATTTTTCTTTTTTTCAGTGTCTTCTTTTTGTTTATTTAATTTTGTTAAAGTTGGGTTTTTATCTTCTTTAGCAAATTCCACTAAATTAATTTGATTAGGATCTTCTTTCATAATTTTTCAACTCCTCGTCTATTATATAATATATTTTAACACAATCTATTTTAAAGGTCAAAGAAAATTACCATAAACTTTTTATTTAATAACAAAATAAAAAAGACAATTATTTAAATTGCCTTTTAATTAGTAGCATCATCATGCGTTTTAATATTGAAATCTACATTTTGATTTATATCATTAGAATAAATTTCACCTTCGAAGTCATTAGTTAAATGTTTTAAAGTGTAATAAAGTTCTTGTCTTACTCTAGTACTGTTTGCATATCCTCTATCTTCAGCAAGACCACGAACACACCAATAACCATTTAAACAGTTTTGTTCACTACCAGCATTTTTTATTCTCTGATCAACTTTTTGTTTCATTTCTTTAGCATCTTTAACTAATGCATCATACATTTTTTGAGCATATTCATTTACATTAATTTCTCTAAGATATTTAAGATTTTCACCAGTTTCTTTAAATCTCGCTTTTTTGTAATCATCAATATTATTATATAATCCACCAGAAATTGTATGGATAGCCATATTATCAGTTTTATAATTATTAATAGTTGATGTTCCATTTTCAGGATGAGAAAGATCTTTATAAACTGTTCCAGTACCAGCATGGATATTACTATAGTACTCAACGAAACCTTCATCATATCCCTTATAGCCTAACATTTCATAAGCAATCCATTTTAATGCATAAGAGTCAGGTCTTCCATAAGGGTTATTTGGTTGATACCAGTGAGCAGTATTAATACCTTCGCCACCATAAGAGTTATCTCCTCTTGAACTATATTTATAAACGCCAGAATATTTCATTACTTTTTTATCAATTAAATCATTAATTGATGTCAGATGTAAACTTTCCCAATGAGAAGCATCCATTTGACTGTATCCAGTTCTTAAGCGAGAACGGAATCTAGCATATTCATCTTCTTTATAAGTTTTTCCATCAGGTATAATATTTCCTGCACTATCTTTAGCGAATTTTTCATCTTCATTTGGATAAGAAACTTGAATACCAATTTCGGCTTGTTGTTCTGGTGTTAATTTCAAGAAGGCTTGAGCTTCTATATAATCCATAACATAAATAGTTTCAAATACTTTTCGATAATAATCATGGATTTTATCTTTAGAGTCTATTCTTTTTGGTGTATAACTTGAACCTGTTTCTTTTGAAACTTCCCAATTTGAATCACTTGGCGATACATCATATTGACGATCAACAGATAAGTTCATAACAATATCATTAGGACCAAATGATTGCATAAATCCACTGTCGGCATAGTCTTCACCACCAGCATCATATCTACGACCGTAATTTCTTAAAAATAATCTAGCATCAATATTATGAGCAGTTTCATGAGTAAATGTATGATAAGTATACTCTTGAATTTCTTTACCTAAATCTTTTACAAGATCTTCATCGATATTACCATCCAATAAACCTTCAGCTGACCAGTCTATTCTATCTCCCCAGGCAACGGCAGCATTGCCATCACTAGTTTGCCAATAACCAGTTACTTCATTAAAGTTTTTATGGAATGGCTCGTTAGTTCCAATTTGTTGATATACTCGTGAACCATTTTCATCATAAGCATATCTTACATCATGATGCCATGTATGAATATTATTAAATAATGTGGCATCTCCTAATATTTTATAAGCAGTATCATAGTAAGTTGCCATTCTTTTAGCATAACTCATAACTCTTCTTTGGAATAAACTTTGTTGAGTTGGATCATCAGGATTATCAATATAACTTCTTTGAGCCCCAATAACAAATTGAACTGGAGTAGATATAATATAAGCAGCATTTTTAGGAAGAGTTAAAATTGGTAACATTCTATCATCTGCTTTATATCCTTTGATATCTGGATTAATAAAATGATCCCATAAAGTATATTGAACATCTTCTAAAGGCACTTCATTAATTTTAACGGGAATTTCTACCAGATATCCTTTAAATTGATTTTTAGCCCAGGCATCTAAATCACCATCACCAAAGGCTATTACCATGTGTTCAATAAATTTTGCAATAGTATCTTTTCCTGTATAAGTACTTAGAATATTTTTATATACAGTACCAGTAGTTGATGTTTTAAAATTATCATCACTTGCTAAGTATAAATTAGTAATTTTCTCCGCTGTTAAAGAACGATCATAGTCATCCATTCTAAATAATATATAGTCGTAAAGTTTCATTCCATCAATTTCAACATCATAGAAGCGTCTAAAATAATTATATACATACAATACTTTTTCAATATTTTTATCTTTTTTAACAGCATTTTCTAAATAAGCATTGATTTCTTCACTGTCAGTTGTATTTGTAAAATTACTATTAGATAAATATTTTAAAACAAATTCTTTTAGTTCTTTACTTGTTGTATCATTATAGAAATCTTTGTAAATTCTACTATCTGCTGTCGCTGTCAATGTATCTAAACTTTCTGTATAATCTAAGCCTTTTAAATAATTAGTTAAATCATTGACAATTTGCGAAGAAGCGTTAATTACATAATGATTATAATTGTAATCTAATTTTAAACTTGGAATACGATAAGTTGCCACAAAATCATAAGTATTATCATAATTAACTTTATATTCTTTTTTAGTATCATCATTATAAACTATTTTAATCTTATTTATTTTCTTAAGATTATCACTAGTTATATAAGTAACTGCACTACCATTTGAATCTACTGGCAAAATATGAGAAATAACTTTTGTTTTTAAATCGTCATCTTTAACATCTTCAGCCAATTCAATGATTTTATCTGCTTTATAAAAAGGCATCAATTTCATTAAATTGTTATATAAAGTTATTTTACTTTCATCAAATTTTTCATTATCAGCACCCTTTAAATCCGTAATTTTTTCTTTTTGGAAGATTGGAGTATTATCATAAGAAATTTTATCATTTAATCTCCAGATTTTACTGTTAAAAGTTGCTTGTTCAAATAATTGTTTATTTACTTCATCCTTTTTTATGTTTTTAACATTAAGAGTAGTTGATTCACTTTCGGTTAAATAATAATTATTTTCTGATGCAGCAGTCATGCCTCCAGCAAAACTACTGCCACCGGTACTTAAAGATATATTGTTCTTATAAGTAGAAGCACTATTATAAGTACAAGCAAAATCACATTTAGTAGCACCACTAACATTAACTTTAGCAAAGCTACCAGTTATCTCACTATTTATTGCATTACCTACAAGACCACCATTAAAGTTCCAATAGCCATTAATAGTACCAATAGCATAACTATCTCTAATTGTAGAATTTTCTAGTCTTCCAACTAAAACACCATTTTGTTGAGCATCATTAATTTTTAAGATAGCATTTTTAACTCCACAGCGTTCAATAACAGTTTTATCATATGCAGAACCAATTAGACCACCATTACGGTCATTTCCGTTCCAAGCATTAGTTTTATTAAAGTTATTAACTATAACATCAGAAACTTTAGCACCATGACTATCAATAGCTAAAGCACCTTTTCCGTTGCTATCTAATGTAACATTTTTAATAGTTAAATCAGTTACCGTACCTTTAAGATCATTAAATAATGGTTTACTTAAATTTTCAATAGTATATCCATTACCATTTAATGTGCCTGTATAAGAAGATATATAAGTTATTCCTTCTTTGGAAATAGTACTAGCATCATAGTTTTGATTTAAAGTAACATCTTGATTAGCCTCAAGTTTAGCAAGTAAAGCATTAAAAGCAACATCAGGATGTGTTTCATTCTTAACTTTACCATCTTTAATTTCGCCAAAGTCAATTTCTAAATCATTATCTTTATCTTCCTCTTTTGTTACATATTTATAATCTAAATGAAGAATTAAATGACCATCTTTATTTTCTACTTTTTTAATATTAGCCCTAACACTTGGCATGTTTTCCATATTAATTTCTACAAAATAATTTTCTTTATTAGAATTTATTTCATCTAAAGTTACATCTTCGTCTCGAAGTTCTATATTTATCTCATCATTATTTTTTACCAATTTATATAAATTAATATCATTAATATCTTTTAATTCAATGTAATTTTTATCAAATGAAATAGTTTCTTCTAATAAATTAACATTATCAAAGTAGTTAGCACTACCTTTAGCTACATCGATATCTCTATCATAATCAGCAACTACAGTAATAAAGTATCTTACATTTTTTTCATCGTAATCAAATGTAAATTCATCTTTTAAATCTTCATTATAAATCTTTTTGCCATCTTCATCAGTGACTATTGTCTTTGCCTTACCTACTATTGCTCCATCATAATCTTGTAAATCAAGAGATATTTTTATTTTATCTTTTTCTAAATCATATTTGTAATTAACAATTTTTGGAATATCTTTTAATACTACTAGATTAATTTTAGATGGCTCATCTAATTTAACATTTTTACCATTTTCTAAAGTAATTTCGCTAATTTCAATTGTTTTTTTACCAAATGTTTTATATCCATCAACAGTAAATTCATAACCTGTATCAATTTTAGTTAAATTATATTCTTTATCTTTTACTTTAACTTTTATAGGTGCTACATCATTGTTACCTTCAATATTAAAATGTAATTTAACTTTTTCATTTTTTTCAAAATACATATTATCATTTTTGCTTATAGCTTTACCATCTTTAAGTTCAATATTTTTATAAGTATCGCTATTATACAAACCATATTTAACAGTATAAAATGTTTCATTATTATATTGATTTTGATCTTTATCTTTATCAAGAGTATCAGTATCCAAATCATAAGTTGCTTTAAAGTTTAAATCCAATGGAGTATCTTTTTGAACACCTGTAAATGTTATTGTATTATGTTTATCTCTTTCAATTTTTTGACTTGAACCATTTAATTCAATTGTTCCATTTTCAAAACTATTATCATCTTTTTGAGCTTTGTCATCAAGCTTAACATCAAATTCAAATGTCACTGTTCCAGCATCGTAATTTTCTGAAACAATTTTTAAATTTTTAATAGTTGGTTTATCTTTTAATACTTCAATTTGAATATCTTTAGATGGTACAGTATAGTAATCTGTCTGTTTATCATAATACTGATTTAACTCTAGTTGTACGCGAGAAGCAGTATATGTATAAATACCTGATTCTGTAGGTGCAACAATTGCTATACGACCTTTATAAGTTAGTTCTTTTTTAGTTGATTCTCCTTCGGAAATATGATGAGTTCCATTAATCATAACTCCTGAAAGACGAGAATATCTTTTATTATTATTAGTTTTAATACTTTCACCAGCATGAACATCATAACTTATTTGGAAGTTTCTTTGACCTTTTATAGCAAATTGTGATTTTGGGAAGGTAATATCATCAATATAAATTTCCTTATTTTCAATAATTATAGAGTTTTCACCAATATTTTGATTATTATATTTATATTTTTCACCAAGTTCATAATCAGCTACAAATTTAACGGTATAATTCCCATCTTTGTTTTTATCATATGATAATGTAAATCCTAAATTATTAGAATTACTAATATATTCTTCCATTGTAAATTCTTTGGTATCAATTATTTTTCCTGTAGAATCTACAAGTAATGCTTTCAAACCTTTTAATGAGTGATTATCATCATTTACTTTAGCATTAACTGTAACTGTTTTATTGCCATTATTGCCTGTAAGATTAATTTCAGTTATTTTTGGAGCATCTTTTAAAACAGTATAAACTAATTTATTGACCTTAAAATCATTGCTAGTATAAACTTTTTCAGTATTTAACTTAACTTTTTCTAAGGTAACTTCATGTTTACCAACATTTGTATCAACATCAGTTAATACTACTTCATATTTATTATCATCAACTTTTCTTACATCATATTCTTTACCACTGATAGTTACTTTTTCAACTTCGGCCCCTCTTGAATTTGTACTAGTAAATGTAATTACTGGATTTTCACCAGGTTGAAGGCCATCTGTTATAGAAACATCAGTAATTTCAAAATTGTAAGCTCCACCAATCATAAATGTTTGAATAGACATTTCTTTATCGGTAACAGAATTATTATCATCATTTTTATTGTTATCTAAATCATAACTACCAACTACTATAACTTTATAGACTTCTTCATCTATAAAATTATATTTAATTATATCATTATCTTGTACATCTTGCTGCTCAACATCATGATTATTTTTATCATAAATGGTAATTGTTCCATTCTTAAAGGCCTCATCTTTATCAACTAATTCATAACTAATTGATTTATTATCTTCACTAAGATTAAGATTATTGATATAAGGAACATCCCTTAAAACATCAATAGGAATTTCTAAAGGTGCTTTAATTTTTACATCATTAGTTAAAACAACTTTTTTAACTTGGTAAGTTTTTAAACCATGAGCATCGTCTGGGGCAGTTAATTGGATAGCTAAATTACCATCATTTAATAATGCTGGAACATCTTCTCCATCAGCCATTATAAATGAGCCGATATTAACCGAATCAGATGCAGGAGATATTGAAGCATTTACATTAATAGATTTAGTTTCAGCTTTTTCAAAATATAAGTTATCTTCACTAGCTAATTTAAGAGTAGCTTTATAGATTTTAAATTCTTTATCTTGATAATTTTCAACAACTTCATTTGTTACGGCATTTTGCCCATTTTTGCTATCAGAATCTAAATCATAATTTAGTAAAATATCTAAATAATAAGTCTTTCCTTCTTCATATTTTCCCTTTAATTTATTTAAATCTAAAGATATATCGCCGTTTCCGCTAAAATTATTAGTAGAAATCGTCTTTTTTTCTTCATCTTTAATGACTATCGTACCAGAATTATCTATATTTAAAGCACTATCGTTATCGATTAAATTAAATTTAATTTCCGGAATATTTGTTTCTTCTCTAGATTCATCAATATAGAAATTTTCAATAGTTGGTTTATCTTTTAATACATCAACTTTAAAAGTTGAATTAGTATTTATTTCATCATTACCTAAAGTTACTTTGGTTATTTTATAATCTTTAACTCCTGCTTCAGCGGGAGCAGTTACTTTAACACTATAAGAACCATCAGCATTAAGAGTTGGATTATTGATAGTTTCTCCATTAATAACAATATCAGTAATAATATCATTATCATTTTCATCATCTTGTGGTGTAATATTAGCATTAAACTTTAACTCAACTTCAGCACCTTTTTGGGCAAAATAGGTATCATCTACAGCAGTTAATTTAACATCATGAACTGTAAGTCTTTGTTCATATTGTATATTTCCTTCATTTTCTTCATTAGTATCATCACTATCTAAATCATATTTTCCTTCTAATTTAACAGTATAATGATTTCCTTCTTCTAGTTCATCAGTTTTATATTCAAAATTAATTAAAGATGCATCTATTTTATGTTCAAATATTGGCGTATTACTACCTTCTTTAGTAATTACAACATTACCATCTTTTAAAGCTTTATCTTTATCATTTAAAGTAAATGTTATTTTCTTGCTACTATGATGATATACAAAATTTTCAAATTGCGGTTTGCTTTTTAATACCTCATATTTAAAATTATAATTACATAGAATTTCTGTACCATCATTAAAAATTAATGAAGAAATAATATGATCTTTTTCATCAGGAACACTACTAGGATTTAAAGATAAAACATAATGACCATCAACATAAGTAATGTCTCTAGTTATTCCGTCTATAACAACTTTGGAAATAGTAGATTGATTTAAATATTGAGCCATTACATCATCATCAATTTGAATATTAACTTCAAATTGAAGTTGAGCTGAAGCATTTTGTTCAATATAATTTAAGGTATTAATTGGAGTTATAGTTACTTCACCATTAATATACTCTTTTTCATAAAGTTTTTGGCTTTTATAATAGTTTTTATCACCAAGATGACTATCTAAATCATAACTACCAATAACAAATATTTTATAAGTTTCACCTAATTTTAGCTTAACTTCATCTAATTTATTTTCATCTTTAGCAACACTTAAATCTTCTTCATACACTATCTCAGCATCAATTTCTGAATCGCCAATTTGTTCTTCTTGATCTGGGTCAATATTGCCATTAGAATTATTATAATCTGTATCATATAATTCTTTATAAACTGATTCGTATGACACATCCTTACCCTTTGCAATAACAAGCTTGGCATCCGCTAATGCTTTATCTATATCATTATTATAAACAGTAAGCTTTTGATTTTTAGCATCATAACTAACAGTTTTTACCGTTGGCTCCTCTTTTAAAATATCAACGGTAAATGTTATGCTGTTAGTATCAACAGTCTCTCCATTTGCTAAAACTACTTTCGAAATTGTAAAATTATGAATACCAGCTTTCTTTGTTGCATCTATAGTAACTGAATAATTACCATCAACTTTATATTTTTTACCATTAACATAAACTTCTTGGATTTTAACATTATTAGTTACTTGAGCACTAAAGTTTAAAGTAATATTTTCATCTTTTTTATAATAATATTTGAATTGTCCTGGTTTTAATTCAACTTTATAATTTATTTTTTTTAAATTTTTAACATGTCTTGCTACATCTTTAACATTAATTTTCCCATCATTATTTATATCATAAGCAGAATCTCCCTGTTGAGAATCTTCAATCTTAAGAATATAATCAACAATTTTTTTAGAGTCACTATAATCTTTATTTTTGTCTTTATCAATATCTTGTTTATGATAATTAATTCCAAATAAAACTAAAACTATGCCAACTAATAAAATAGCTAAAATTTTTAAAGTATTAATTGTTTTCTTTTTATCACGATGATGGAAATACAAATATCCTATCGTAATAAATAAAATAATTGCCACAATAGAAAGGATAATAATTATAGGAACAGTTGTAAAAGTTTTAACAATAATGTTTTGATCATCCGTAATTTTGTTAGAAGCCATAGCCTGTTTATTTGAGCCACTTACCGAAACTTTCTTTGAAACTTTCGGAAAATTCACTTCTTTATCGCCATCAGAAATCGAAATATTAGTCAAAGCAATATTAGTATCACCAGAATTGGCATTATCTTTAACTTTTAAACTTACCATAAATAAGGCATTTTCATTTTTTCCATTCTTATTAAGAATAGCAAATTTATGATTTTTCTTATTATAGGTAACATCCATTACATTTTCAGTAATAAAGAAATTTGTATCATCTATTTTTTCAAAAACATTTTCATCATATTTTAAAGTTGCAAAAGCGGCATAGTAATCCTCATTACCCGGAATGTTTGCACTAACAACAACTTCGTCTCCAACCTTCAAATCTGTTTTATTCACTTTTAAATTTAATTTATCAGCTGCTGAAACAGTTAAAGGTAATAAAGCAACGACTAAAAATAACATGATAAGATTTTTTAATTTATTCATTTTACAATTCCTCCCCCAAAAATATTTACAATATTATCTCACATGTTTTGACATTTTTCTAGTATATTATACAATTTTATCTAAAATTTGTTATTAAAAATATCTAAAATCTTATCTTTTTTTTTAAAAAGGAAATCACCATAATATTTTTTAGTCATAAAATATAAAGAAAATAAAGGAGGAAAAAAATGAAAAAATATTTAATTTCTTGTATTACTTTAATTATTGTTATAGCCTTAATTATTCTATCTATTGTATTATTTAAAGCTAAAAATAAAGAAGAAATTAAAAATGATAAAGAAGTTAAAACGATTAAAATTGCGGAAGTAACTCATAGTATTTTTTATGCCCCATTATATGTATCCATGGAAAATGGCTATTTTGAAGATGAAGGAATTAATGTTGATTTAATTCTTACATCAGGTGCCGATAATGTAGCATCAGCCGTTTTATCCAAAGATGTGGAAATAGGATTTGCCGGACCAGAAAGTGCAGTCTATGTATATAATGCTGGTAATAAAGATTATTTACAAGTTTTTGCAGGTCTTACTAAAAGAGATGGTCAATTTATAGTAAGTAGAAAAAAAATAAATAATTTTAAACTTGAAGATTTAAAAGGTAAAGAAGTTCTTGGGGGAAGAATTGGCGGAATGCCTCTTTTAAACTTCCAAACAGCCCTAAAAAATGAAAAAATAAAAGAATCAGAATTAAAAATTAATACATCCGTAGATTTTGCTGACTTATCAAGTGCATTTATTGCTGGAACCGGAGATTTTGTAAATTTATTCGAACCAAATGCTACAAAATTAGAAAATGAGGGGTATGGCTATGTCGTAGCATCAGTTGGTAAATATTCTGGTGAAGTTCCATATACGGCATTTTATGCTCAAAAAAGTTTTATAAAAGAAAATAAAAATTTAATTAATAATTTTAGAAAAGCATTAAATAAAGGAATAAAATTTGTAGAAAATAATAGTACTGATAAAATTGCCAAAGTTATATTAAATCAATTTCCATCTTCATCTTTAGATGAAATAAAACAAATTGTTAAAAGATATAAAGATGCTGATTCTTGGTTAAAAGATACGAAAGTACCAAAAGAATATTTTGAAAATTTAGAAGATATAATGATTTCATCTGGAAAACTAAATAATTATGTCAATTATAATGATTTAGTAATAAATGAATAATGAAAAAAATTTTATCTATCAAAAATATTTCCAAAACATATCATACAAATCAAGGAGAAATTATAGCAATCGATAATATATCATTAGATATAAATGAAGGAGACTTTATTGCAATAGTTGGTAGTTCAGGGTGTGGTAAAAGCACCCTTTTATCAATACTTGCTGATCTAGAAAAAGCATCTAGTGGAACTTATGAATTTTATAAAGAAAATGCTAAAATTGGTTATATGCTTCAAGTTGATGCTTTATTTCCATGGCTGACAATTTTAGAAAATTCAATATTAGGACTAAAAATAAATCATAATGATTCTAAAGAAAATATTGAATATGTAAAAAAATTATTAACTACATATGGTCTTAAAGATTTTATGAATAAATATCCAAGTGAATTATCCGGTGGTATGCGTCAAAGAGTAGCTTTAATTAGAACACTAGCAATAAAGCCAGATATATTATTATTAGATGAAGCATTTTCCGCTTTAGATTATCAAACGAGATTAGCCGTTTCAGCCGATGTATATAAAATAATTAAAAAAGAAAATAAAACAACAATTATGGTAACTCATGATCTCGCCGAAGCAATATCTCTTGCCGATAAAATTGTTGTTTTATCGCAAAGGCCAAGTAAAATTAAAAAAATATATGAAGTAAAGCTAACTAGTGCTAATAATCCAATTGACAAAAGAAAAGCGAAAGAATTTTCTAACTATTATGACACTATTTGGAAGGATTTAGATGTAAATGTCTGAAAAACAAATCAAATATTTAAAAAAGATAAAAAGAAATAAGCTTTATATATTTTTAACTCAACTTGGTATTATTACATTATTTTTTATTGCCTGGGAATTAGGAAGTAGATTTAATATTATTAATTCATTTATTTTTTCATCACCAAGTAAAATATTAAAGACAATTATTGAATTAATAAAAGATAATAATTTATTTATTCATATTTTTACCACAGTTTACGAAACTTTAATTGCCTTTTTCTTAGGTATTATTATTGGATTAATTGTTGCTATAATTTTATATTTATCAAAATTTTTAGCCAAAGTTTTTGATCCATTCTTGACTTTATTAAATTCACTTCCTAAAGTTGCTCTTGGCCCTCTTATTATAATTTGGGTTGGCGCTAACAATGGTTCAATTATCTTTATGGCCTTGCTCATTAATGTAATTATCAATATTATTACAATATATAATGGATTTATAAATACTGATGAAAATAAAATTAAATTAATGAAATCATTTAAAGCAACTAAGCCACAAATATTATTTAAATTGGTAATTCCATCTTCATATAATACTATTATTTCATCTTTAAAATTAAATATTTCAATGTCTTTAATAGGAGTTATAATGGGAGAATTTTTAGTTTCAAAACAAGGTCTTGGTTACTTAATTATTTATGGTAAACAAATATTTAATCTTGATTTAGTTATGAGTTCAATATTTATTTTGGTATTAATTTCATATCTTTTATATAAAACAATTTCAATTATAGAAAAAAAATTATTAAAAAATTAAAAGAGCGACATCTTTTAATTTTTTTAATTATTGAAATAATTTTTTTTATTATTTTTTAACTTATTTATATTTTCTTTAGAAGCATAAACTACAATATCTTGAAGCGAATTATTATTAAATATTATCTTTTTGTTATTTAGATTTTTAATAAATTCATTAGTAAGTTTAATAGGATTCGAACATCTAGCCCAAATGTGAATATCATCATGATTGTATTTTTCTAATTTACAAAATTTATTAATTTTATATTCTAATTTTATATTATTTATATCAGATTCAACATATTCAACATTATTACTAATAAAAATATTATCTTGCATTTCAAATTCAATTTCTTCTTTTTTCAACATTGTATTATCATAATCTAATATTTCAAAATTAAGGGTTCCAATAAATATTAGCCCTAGACCACTACCTAATATTGCAAGGGATAATATAAAACTCCAAATTAGTTTCTTTTTTTCATTTTTTCTTGTAAAAATAAAATTTAAAATAACTAATAAAATAATAGTTGACATAATAATTAAGGCAATTATTGATAACATTAATCCAATAAAGAATATTCCAGTTTTATAAACTAAAAAAGAAATTATTAAACTTAAAAATAATAACATTAATATAAAACTAATAAATAATGCTAAACATAAAGCAAAAAATTTAATTATTCCAATAATAAATTTAAATAAACTATTAAAAAATCTATATTCACTATGTTTTGGATCTCTTATTATTATTTTACTTTCATTTTTTCTAAATAATATTTTATTTTTTTGTTTATCATCTAATTTTTCATTGTCATAATTGTTTTTTTCTTCATTAATTATAGTTTTCTTTAATTTATCATAATAATCTAAATATCTGATTTTAAAAATATGAGTTAAAATTATAATTGAGGAAATAATACAAAATAAAATTAAAACTGAATTTAAAAAATTATTAATTATATATCTAATTTTATTAGGTAAAAATCCAACTAAATTAAAACATATTGTATAACCTGCTTCTACTATTATAGCTGAAATTATAATTAGTATTAATATAATAATTGATTGTTCAATTAAACATTTAATTTTACTTTTAAAGTTCATATTACTAAATAAATTAATAATATCTGTAATAAATTTTAAAAAATCATCTATTGATTTATTTAGCTTTTTTTTACTTTCTTCTTCACCTTTTATTTCTTTAATGTCTTTATGTAATAAATCATCTATATTTAAATCAAATTTATCACACAAGGCAATAATTTTATCCATTTCTGGATAAGCAGTTGAAGATTCCCATTTGGATATTGCTTGTCGTGATACTCCTAATTCATCAGCTAGTTGTTCTTGTGAAAGATTATTATCCTTTCTAACTTTTTTTAAATTTTCTGAAAATTGATTGTTCATAATTTTCTCCTTTCACAAAAAATTTTAATATTTTCTACCAGTTGCATTCTACCATCTTTAGGTTGTTTTTTGTAGAAATTTGGTTGCATTATAAACTATTATAACATTAATATTGTTAATTTAGCATATTAAAATATTTTTAAATAAAAAAGCAAACATTTGCACAGTTCACTTTTATAAATTATTAATATCTTTCCTTTATAATGCGTTTACTACAATAATATGTAATTAAGAAATATCCACCATAGATAATAACAATAACTATAGCAGTTGCAATGATTGATGGCAACAATTGTTCATTACCAAACACTTCTAATATTTTAACTGCAAACATTATACCAAATATAGAATGAATTAAGGCAAGTATTAAAGGTAGCATAAAGAAAATAGCTATTTGTCTAAATAATGCTTTATTAATCATCTTCTCATCGGTACCAATCTTTCGCAAACATATAAATCTTTCTTTGTTATCACTACTTTCAGATAATTCTTTCAATCCTAAAATTGCTGCACTACTAATTAAGAAAATTACTCCTAAATAAAGGCCAATAAATGTTACCATTGCCGATAATCCTGTTGTTGCTTCTTTAATAGCAAGTTTAGTTGACCCGCTTGGAAGTAAATATTCATTTACTTTTGGATCATTATCTAATTTATTTATATTATTTTCTATTTTCATAATTTCTTTTTTGTCTGTTGTTTTATAATTACCTATCAAATGATTTTCATATAAATATCCCTCTTGAACAACATTATCTGGAACTAAAATAATACCTGTATTAATATGTTGACTAGACATTTCTAAAAAGCCATCTTGGCAAGAATCATATTTAGGTTTTAGAGTATGTCCGAATAAATTAATTACTTCCCTATTTTTAAGAGCAGTATTTCTTATATCAACCATTGATTTAAAATCAGCGACAATCATATATTCATCACTATTTAAAGAATATTCACTTATTCCATAAAATTTCGCTACTTTATTATAATCACTTATTTTCATTATGGCTTCTGAATCATCATAATCTAAAAAAGGAAATTGAGTTCTAATCGTTTCTAATTTTGAACCTAAAGTATGATTGAAAGTTAAATCAGGAGTAGTGTAAATATTTACTTCAATATAATCTTTAAAATAGGAAATAATATCAAAATTAAATAGTTCAAAACTTTCTTTTACATCATAATTAGAATTTTTGATTTGTAAATCACTATATCCTAAACTTTTAAAATCATCATAATATCTTTCCATATTCATAACTTTCGAAAAGTCAGCATCAGCAGGAGCTAATTTTTTGATATTTTCATTCATAGAGTTTTTCATAGTAAGACAAGCAGATAATAAGCAAATTGTTATAAATAACATTAAACAAATAATCGTTGTTGAAAATACTGTTGTATTAATTTTACTGGAAAATTGTCTTAATGTGAAACTATTTAATCCTTTGTAATAGAACTTCTTGATACTCATTGCTATTCTTAAAATTAGTCCTGATAAAGACCAGAATATAAAGAATGTTGATACTGCACCCATTATAATAGGTATTAATATGTCAGTAACTTCTTGTAAAGTTAAAAATTCTACAGTTACCATGTGATATGCTTTACCAAGAATAATAGAGGATAATATAAATATAATAATACATAAATAAGGATTTTTTAATTTAATTTTTTCACTTGTTTTTGCACCATTTAATAAATCAATCAACTTACATTTACTTACACTATAAGTATTAAAAATCATAACAAGTAAATACATAATACTAAAATAAATAATGGTTTTAATACAAGCATATGATGAGAATACAAATGCAAACTTTGTAAGATTTGCTTCAAACATATTTGCAACAACTAAACTCATAACCTGTGATAGTAATACTCCAAGTCCTAATCCCACTAAAAGGGAAATAATACCAATAAATAATGTTTCAAAGAATAATATTAAAGATATTTTTCTTTTACTCATACCTAAAGTTAAGTAAATTCCAAACTCTTTATTCCTTCTCTTTATTAAAAATTTTGAAGCATAAATAATAAGAAACCCTAAAATAAATGATACAAATACACTAACTCCAGATAACAAAGTCATCATAAGATCAATTAATTCTGCTGTTGATGATGAAACATCCATCATAACCGTTTGACTATCTAGGGCATTAAAAACATAGAATATTGCTACACCAAGAATAAGGGTAAAAAAGTAGATGGCATAGTCCTTAATACTCTTCTTGATGTTTTTTAACGATAAATTACAAAGCATCATTTAAATCTCCACCAAGCAAAGTTACAACATCAATAATTTTATCAAAAAATTCTTTACGAGAATCTTTTCCTTTGTGAATCTCTTTAAAAATTTTACCATCTTTGATAAAAATTACTCTTCTGGCATAACTAGCTGTGAAAGCATCATGGGTAACCATAAGAATAGTAGCGCCAAGTTCATCTAAATAATTAAATTTTTCTAGTAACATCTTAGATGATTTAGAATCTAATGCTCCTGTTGGTTCGTCGGCAAGTATTAACTTTGGATCTGTAACAATAGCCCTTGCACTTGCCACTCTTTGCTTTTGTCCTCCACTCATTTGATATGGATACTTACTTAAAACATCTTTTATATCTAATTCTTCAGCAACTTTCTTTATCTTTTGTTCTATTAAAGTTGAACTTTCATTTTGAATAGATAAAGCAAGAGCAATATTTTCATAAGCTGTTAAAGTATCAAGTAGATTAAAATCTTGGAATATAAAGCCTAACTCTTCTCTTCTAAATTTATTAAGTTCATTTCCTTTTAATTTAGTAATATCAAGTCCTCCAACAAAGATATGGCCAGCTGTAACTTTATCAATCGTTGATATACAATTTAAAAGAGTTGTTTTTCCAGAACCAGATGCTCCCATGATAGCAACAAATTCGCCCTTTTCTACTTCAAATGATAAATTATCAATTGCTTTCGTTAAAGATGAACGACTGCCATAGTATTTTTCAATTTTGTCAACTTTTAAAATATTTTCCATAAATTTTTTCTCCTTTCGTAAACATAATAATCCCAAAAAACTATTTTGTCGTTCGTTTAATATTACATAACATTACAATTTTGTAACATTACTTTAAGACATCATAATATTTGTTTTTAGCAAATGTTATATAAACTTTCGTATATTCATTATAAACAGACTCTATATCTATTTTATGTCCTAACTTTTTACACATATTTTTAGCAATAAATAATCCCATTCCAGTAGAGCTACTGCTATTTCTTCCATTTTCCCCTGTAAATGATTTATCAAAGACTTGTTTTAGATCCGATTCTTTTATTCCTATACCATTATCTTCAATGATTAAAGTTGTTTTTGCTTGTTTTTCCTGAACATATATTTTAATATAAGAATCATCAATGTTTCTTTTATATTTAATACTATTATTAACTATTTGTCCTAAAATGAATTCTAACCATTTAGAATCCGTTAATATTTTATAGTCAACATTTTCAACAATGAAATTTATTTTGTTTTCTAATAAATTATCCATGTTTTTAAGACCAACATTTTTTATTATTTTTGATAAGTTAGTTTCTTTTATTAAATAATCTTTTTCGGCATTTTCGCTTCTTACATAATAAAGAACTTGATCTACATAATCTTCTAATCTTTTTAATTGTAATTTTGTTTTTTTATCAAATTGTTCTTTATGATTATTACTCATTAAAACTAAAGTAGAAAGTGGAATTTTAACTTCATGAATCCACATTTCAATATATTCTTTAAAGTCTTGCAAATGTTCTTCTATTAATCTTACATTTTCATTCATTGACTTATTAATTTCATATAATGCTTGATATAATAATTTTCCTTCATAAAATTCTGGTTTTGTTAATGTTTCTAATACTAAATAGCTTTTATCAAGAGCTTCAATATTAGCAAGTAAATCATTATAAAATTTTCTTTTTCTAAAATATGGTATTAATAAAATAAGTAAAAAACAAATTATATACAAAAATGATGAAGATATAATAACAGATTTATCTACTTTAAATGCCAAAAATATAAGTAAATTAATTATATAACAAACTATAAATACCAAAAATTTATATAAATTGTCTTTAAAATATGCACCTATTTTCATAATAAAATATAACCAATTCCTTTTCTCGTATCTATTACATCTTCATAGCCAATTTCTTTTAATTTGTTTCTTAGCCTACTTATATTGACAGTTAAAGCATTTTCATTTACATATTCTTTATTATCCCATAATGTTGTCATAAGTTCTTCTCGAGTTACAATTTTGTTTTGATGATTTAATAAATAATAAAAAATAATCATTTCATTTTTTGTTAACTCTATTTCCATATCATCCTTTTTAATTATTCCTTTTTGATAGTCGAATTTTAATTCTCTATAAATAAGTTCATTGGCATTTTTATTGTAATTACTTTTTATTCTTTTTAATACCGCTCCAATTCTTAAAAGTAAAATGTTTGGATTATAAGGTTTTGTAATATAATCATCTGCCCCATAAGATATGGATAATGCTTCATCAGTTTCAGAATTAATACTTGTTACCATAATGACAGGAATATTGGATTTTTTCCGTAAATTTTGTAATAATGTCTTTCCATTTATAAATGGTATATTTATATCAAGTAAAATTAAATCTGGAGATGCTTTTAATATTTCATTTAATGCATTTTTAAAATCTTTTAAAACAATAGTTTCATAATCATTATTTTCTAAAAGTTTAGAAAGTTCATTACAAATTAATTTATCATCTTCAATTATCATTATCTTATTCATGTATTGTTCACCACAATTCTTTTTATTATTATACCATGAATAAAGGACATTTAACCTTACAGTTTTGTAACATTGGAAAGTTTTAATACAAAACATTTAAGTTACAAAACAATAAAAAAGATTATCAATTTTTACTTGATAATCTTAATCATCCAATGTTTCCCTTAAAATTCTTTTTTGCTAAATATTTTTTCAGATATTTTATATGATGTATAAACCATAAGAATAGTTATTAATATTAAAATTATGATTAAATAATCTTCTAAAAATGATAATGATTTGGTAATAAATGATATATCAATATATTGAGAAAAAAATCCACCTATAATTACTAAACCAAATACTATTAGAAGTATAGCAATTCTTGCCTTTTCAACACCAAATTTATAAATAATTGGATACATAAAAGTTAAAACTAATAATGTTGCAAATATTGTCCCAAGCATTGTTACTAATATTTGTTCATAGTTAATATTTTGGATATTAACATAAGAAATAATAAAAGATATAATAATTGTAATTATAGAAACAATAAGAGTCAGTAAAATTGTTGTTATATATTTAGATTTTACACTATTTTTTCTTCCATTAGGTAATGAAATAGAGTAAGCATCCCATTTATTATAATTATCATAACTAAATGATGAAATCATTATCATTACACACATAAATGGTAATATAAATGATATATCCATTTTGCCCATTAAACCCATTATTATATATAAAACAATTAAAATTCCTATTAATTTAAGATTACTTTTAATCATCGCTAAATCTTTTTTTATAAATCCTATCATTATTTTTCCCCCTTAATCATTAAAACCATAAGATCATCTAAAGTTATTTTATCAATTATAGAAATATTATATTTGGTTCTAAATTCTTTTTTATTAGGAACTAATACCTCATATTCATATTTTGTTTTTTTATACTTAATATAATCTTTTTTATCAATACCTTTAAATTCTTTTTCCGTACATTTTACAATACCATATTTAACTAATAATTCGTTAGTTGTTTTAGATAAAACAATTTCTCCATTATTGATAAAAGTTATATAATCAGCAATATGTTCTAAGTCCGTAGTAATATGGCTAGAAAGTAAAATAGAACAATCATCTTTTTCAATAAAATTTTGAAATATCTTGATAATTTCCGCACGAGCAACAGGATCAAGTCCTGAAGTTGGTTCGTCTAATATTAAAAGTTTGGGATGATGAGATAATGCTGTTATAATTTCTAGTTTTTTTCTCATACCTTTGGAAAAAGTTTTAATTTGCTTATTAGGTAATAAAGAGAATTCTTTTAAATAATCATAGAACATTTTGGTATCCCAATTTTTATAAATCCCTTTCATAGTATTATTTATATCATTAGGTGTAAGTATTTCAGGAAAAAACATATCATCTAAAACGATTCCTATATCTTCTTTTATTTTTCTCTCATCTTTACGATTATCTAAACCAAAAATTTTAATTTCTCCCCTATATGATTTAATAATGTCTAATATAGCTTTTATTGTTGTAGTTTTTCCGGCACCATTTTCGCCTATAAAACCCATAATCATACCTTTAGGTAAAGTAAATGATATATTTTTAAGTTCAAAATTATCATATTTTTTACATAGATTTTTAATTTCTAAAATATTTTCCATTTTTTATTTATCCTCCTCATACAATATATTTAACATTTCATTTAGAGTTTTCTTATTTATATTATTCATTTTGGCAATAATAACTGCTTTGTCCATTAGTTCTTCTATCTTATTTAATTGTTCTTCTAAAGCAACATCTTTATTTACTTTAGCAACATAAAAACCTTTAGATGGAATATTTTTTACATAACCCTCTTTTACTAATTCTTCATAGGCATTTTTTGTTGTTATAACACTACAGCGAAGATCTTTAGCTAAAGTTCTTATGGAGGGTAATAATTCATTTGCTTTTAATTCGTTAGAAACTATTTTAACTTTTATTTGTTCTTTAATTTGTTCATAGATAGGAACACCATTTGAATTACTTATTATAATTTCCATAACGCACCTCTTTTGTATATATACATTATATACAGATCATATACAGTTGTCAATGCATATAAAAAGATTACCAAATTTACTTGATAATCTTTTGTAGCTTGTTTTACTTAATAACATTGTTTAATATACTAAAACAATTTTAATTTTTTTATTGTTATCTTATATTTTTTTACTAAAAACATTTTTATTCTTTTTATTACAAATTGCAACTTCATAAAAATATTTATAAAAATCTGGACTAATATCTTGCTCTTTCATGTGATTTCCAACTGAAAATAATTCTTTTATCTTTTCTTCAGATGATAATAAATTTAATGCAGCATCTTGTCCATTAATTATGGCTTCCTTAAAAAAAATATGTCTTAATTTCATATAATCTTGTTGAAAAGTATATTCATTTTCATAATGTCTTGCATTGGGAATATAAATAACAAAGTTATCTTTTTCAAAATCAGGTAATTCATTTAAATTAATATAACAAGAAAAACCGCTTTCTAAATCTTTAAATTTTTTATATTGAGCACTAGGCAAATTTTCATCTAATAAAATTCCATATACGGGATACCATGAACGCTTTGTCTCATGCTTTAAAATATATGTTCCTGTATATACCAAAATTTCATTTGAATTAAAAATTAGTTCGTCTTTAAAATTTTCAATAATAGAATTAATTAATTCATTTTCATTATAACATTTTTTAGCTTTTAGATCAGAATATAAATCTTTCATTTTATTTAAAGTAATTTCTTTCAAAATAATTACTCCTTTCTTAGTCAAATATTATAACATAAAATAAATATGGTACAACTATTTTATTTTAATAAATTTTTTAACAGGTTTTAATGACCAAAGTATTATACTATTTTTTAAAATATCATTTAAAACTTCATCCTTTGTTATAAAAAAATCATTATAAACTATAATTTTTTGTTTCCAATTTAATAAATATTTTAAAATATAGATATCATTTAAACGATATTTATAACCTTTATCTTTTAAGATACGACATATATGAAATTTACATGCTAAACACCTTACACTACACCCTTTATCAGTAAGATATTGACAAATTGTTTTATGATCAACACTGCAACAACATCCATCACCTATTTCATGACATTTTCTATTTTTAATACATTTGCCATTTTTAAATTCACAGACATTTTTCCCATAAAAATCATTGTCTAACAAATCACAAGCTTTATCATAAATAAATTCATATCTTTGTCTTTTATTTTTTATATTTAATGCTTCTACTAACAAAGATAATTGATAAATATTTTTATTATCTGTTTTTAATTCTTTATTATATAGTTTACCATTGTATTCAAACTTATAGTTTTTTTTTACTTAAATTTAATTTTAAGAGTTTAGGAATTCTATAATTTCCTTTTTCTTTTTTTATTATTACTTCTTTCATTTTCTAACAACTTTTACTTTCTTAACAATTTTTATTATAATCTTCTAAGAAACTTTTATATTTACCATTTTCTTTTACCCCTAAAACGCAATTAAGATTTATATTATCAAGTGCTTTAAATATATTATTATCAATATTTTTATTATTTTTTGTTAAATTTTTAATAAGTTTCTTCATTTCATTTCTTTTGCTTGTATCATCATTTTTGGAAGAACATTCTTCCGTAAATTTACAAGCACAATTTAGAAATCTAAGTTTATTATATTCACTCCATGATATTATAGATTCTTCTTTTACTAAATAAAGTGGCCTAATTAATTCTAAACCAGGAAAATTATCACTGTGTAATTTTGGCATCATAGTCTTAATTTCAGAACCATAAAACATAGAAAGTAAAGTTGTTTCTATAACATCATTAAAATGATGACCAAGTGCTATTTTATTACACCCTAATTCTTTAGCTTTACTATATAAATAGCCTCTTCGCATCCTTGCACATAAATAACAAGGACTCTTAGAAGCAACTTTGGTTACAACATCAAATATGTCACTTTCAAACATTTCAATTGAAAGATTTAAAAGCTTAGCATTATCTAAAATAAACTTACGATTATAATCATTATAGCCTGGATTCATAACAACATAGTGAATATTAAATTTAAATTTTCCATGTCTTTGTAATTCTTGCATACACTTTGCTAATAGAAAAGAATCTTTTCCACCACTAATACAAACCATAATATTATCATTTTCTTTTATAAGCTCATAATCTTTCACTGCTTTAACAAATTTACTCCAAATATCTTTACGATATTTTTTAATTATACTTCTTTCTATTTCCTTATATTTTTCCATTTCATTTTGACTCCTTTTTCATTTAAAAAGATAATAATTAATATTATACTAATTATATCATGAAAAAAGACTAGCATCTATATAAGTCAGTCAATTTTTTTATTTATAATTTTACATTATTTTACTAATATTTTACTATAGATATACTAATAATTGAAATGCATTTTTGTAAATGGTATACTGAAAATAGAAGGTAAATTAATATGAAAAAGATATTTAAAAATAATAAATTTTTTATAGTTATTTTAATTTTAATGTTTTTAATTATACTAAGTTCAATTTTTATATTTAAAAATAATAAAATTAATAATACCCAATACAAAGCTATAATCAATAATGAAAGTATTTCTTTAAAAAGTGGAGAAACATTTCCTTTAAAAAAATTAGCTATGTATAAAGCTGAAAGCTATAAAAGTGAAAATGAAAAAATTGCCACTGTCACAAGTACAGGGGCACTAAAAGGAATAAAAGCTGGGACAACTAGAATTCAAAAAATAAATAATAATCAAGTAACTGGTTATATTAATGTTAATGTTGATTATAAAGACACTAGTTTAAAATCAATAACTAGTGATGAATTTAAATTAAATGAAACATTAAACAAAAACACATATAATTACACAGCGGAAACAATTTCCGATTCAATAAATTTAAAAATCGAAGCAACTGATTCTAGTTCCCAAATAAAAATTATAGATGAGTCATTAAATAATAAAAGTAAAACTGGAACTCTTTTATGGGAACAAAAAAAACCTGGTACTTATACAATTGAAGTAACAAATGGAACATATAAATCTACTTATAAATTAGATGTCAAAAAAGTAGATAGTTTTGATACAAGTCTAAGTAGCATCACATCTACTTCCAAAGGATTTAATATCAACTTTTCACCCGAAATAACAAATTATACAACGGAAATAAGTGATGATAGTATATATATTAAGGCAACTACCCAAGATCCAAGTGCTACTGTTAAAATTTGTGAACAAAATTCTTCAAATTGTCAATCTTCAACTAAAACTAGCACTATCCAATCTAATTTTAATAATACTTTAAGTAAAATTTTTATTATTACTGTTAATAACGAAAATAATGAAAATGCTTATACTGTTACAGTAAATAAAAAAGAAATAGTAGATATTCCTACATGTCAAGATGTAACGATAGTTAGAACTAATAATGATATAAACTTTGCCAATTTAAATATAATACCTAACGAAAATGTTATCTCATGGGATTGGGCTATAAATAACACTTATAATGACAATAAAGGTCTGATAAGTTGGGTTACATCAAAAGCTAATTTAAAAGGAACACAAATAGTAAGTTTAGAATATGCAAATAATTTATCAAAAAGAATTGGGAAAATTACTCTTAATAATAATATAGGTAGCACAACATGCTATACAAGTGAATATATATTGCAAGAAAAAAAAGTATCTTCAAGTTCGGCAAGTACAAGTAGAATACCTACTTCCAGTTCTATAAAAATAAGTAAGCCTTCTACAAAACCTAGTAGTTCCAAAAATAATAATAACACAAAAGAAAAAAATGATACTACTATAACTAAAGTGACTGCTACTACGAGTGGTCATAATCAAAAAGTTACCAAAAGTGGAAAAACATATACCGTTGAAATTGATAACCAAACAACTAAATTAAAAATAAAAATAAAAACTAAAAATAATAAGGCCAAAATTACTGCCCCAAAAGAATTAAAAAATAAAGTTCAGGAATATTCCAAAATAAAAGAAGGAACAACCACTAAAAAGATAACAGTTAAATCAGAAAATGGAAAAGAAACAGAAAAATATAAAGTTAAAATTGAACGACAAAAAGCTAAACCAACTGGAACATTTTTATGGCCCGTTCCAAGTTCATCAAAAGTAAGTGGCTGGTATGGAAGCTATAAAGGACACAAAGGGAACGATATTGCTGCTAAATATGGTACTGCTGTTGTAGCTGCTGATGGTGGAACAGTTGTTAGTGTTCATACTGGTTGTAATCCTAAAACAAAAAATTCAAGCTGCGGAAGTGGTTGGGGAAATTATATTAAAATTAAACACACTAATAAATATTCTACCCAATACAATCATTTATCAAAAATTTCTGTAAAAAAAGGCCAAAAAGTTGCTCAAGGAACTAAAATTGGTGAAGTTGGCAACAGTGGTAATTCTAATGGTTCTCACCTCGATTTTGAAATATATAAAAATGGAACAAGAATTTCTGCTAGAAATTTAATAAAATACAATAAAACAATTAAATATTAAAAAGATATAACCATTACTAAATTATGTAATGGTTTTTTTATTATTATAGGTTTTAATATGCTACAAAAAATAAATTCATTCATATCTTATATTAGAAAGGAGTAATAATGAATTCTTATCAAAGAGCTTTAAATTACATTAAAAACAATCAAGGGAAATGCCCTACTTGTTGTTGTGGTATTGTATCAGGTAGTGTAATTGGACCTACTGGACCTACTGGGCCTACTGGACCAAGTGGAGGACCTACTGGACCTACAGGACCAACAGGACCTACTGGTATTCAAGGATTAATTGGACCTACTGGAGCTACTGGAGCAACGGGACCTACTGGACCTACTGGACCAACTGGACCAACAGGACCTACTGGTGAAACTGGACCTACTGGACCTATTGGACTAACTGGACTTACAGGTGAAATCGGACCTACTGGGCCTACTGGACCAACGGGACCAACAGGACCAACGGGACCTACAGGTGAAACTGGACCAGCTCCAGCACTTACTGTAGGTAGTACTACAACAGCCTTACCTGGTGATACTGCAGCTGTTGATATAACTCCTGGTGAAGATGGTAATTATACCTTAACATTTACTATACCTCAAGGTCCAACTGGAGCGACTGGAAATGGCCTTGGTGCATATGGTGGATTATATGATACAGCTCAAAATGCCTACACATTAGTTGCTGATACACCTAGTCAAATTACATTAGCAAATCCTACTCCACTTTCTAATGTTACAACTGGAACTAATTCATTAATTATTAGTGAAGCTGGAACATATGAAATTAATTATGCAGCCAATGTTACTTCAACTGATGCCGATACTATTACTTTGTCTGTTAGAAATAGTACTGTAGATGTACCAGGAACAACTATCTCTAATACATTTACTGCTGGTGAACAATATAATTATAATGGAAGCATTATAACTGATTTAGCAGCAGGTGACGAAATAGATATGGCATTGGAATCTGCTGATGCTGCCACTGGAACTGTTAATAGTGCCAATTTAAGTGTTAAACTAATTAGTCCATCTACTACAACTGAATAAAAACGAATAAAAATTCGTTTTTTTTCTACTTATTTTCATATATTATAAAGAAAGAAGGTATTAATATTAAAAAAATATGTGTGTATGCCATATCAAAAAATGAAGAGCAATTTGTTGAGCGTTTTATGAAAACGGCAAAAGAAGCAGATAAAGTATTTGTATTAGATACTGGATCAACAGATAATACGGTATCTAAATTAAAAAAATTAGGTGCTATTGTTAAAGAAAAAGAAATTAAACCCTGGCGATTTGATGTTGCTAGAAATGAATCTTTAAAAATGGTACCAGATGATTTTAATATTTGTGTATGTTTAGATTTAGATGAAGTTATAATGCCTGGATGGCGAAAAAAACTAGAAAAGTTATGGGACAAAAATACTACTCGTCTACGCTATAACTATAATTGGCAATTAGATGAAAATGATAAACCGATAATAAATTTTTATATTGAAAAAATCCATTTACGAAAGAATTATAAATGGACCCATCCTGTGCATGAAGTTTTAACTTATGAAAATAAAAATGAAGTAATTAAAACTACAAATGAAATTACCATTAATCATTATCCAGATAATACTAAATCTCGTCAATCTTATTTACCACTTTTAGAATTATCAGTAAAAGAAGATCCCGAAGATGATAGAAACATGCATTATTTAGGTCGTGAATACATGTATTACCAAAAATGGAATGAATGTATTGACACATTAATTAAACATCTAAATTTAAAAAGTGCTACTTGGAAAGATGAAAGATGTGCATCTATGCGATTTATTGCTAGAAGTTATATAAATTTAAACAGATATGATGAAGCAAAAATGTGGTTAGATAAAGCCATGAAAGAAGCGCCTTATTTAAGAGATCCCTTTATGGAAAGAGCATTTTTAGAATATCGTTTAAATAATTGGAACGAAGTTATAAATTATTGTAATAAAGCACTAGATATCAAAACTCATACAAAAACTTATATAAATGAATCTTTTAGTTGGGACTATTCACCATATGATTTACTTTCTGTTGCTTACTTCAACAAACAACAATATGATCTATCTCTTTTTTATGTCAATAAAGCCCTAGACATGGATAAAGACAATGAAAGATTAAAAGAAAATAAAGAGATTATTTTAAAAAGTTTAAAAACCGTTAATTAAATAAACGGTTTTTATTTATTTTTTTCATGTTATAATAAAATTATGAAAAAATTTAAATATAGTTTAGATAATAAAAGATATCATACATTAAATTACTTTTATAAAAATAAATTTAATAGTAAAGTATTTAAAATAAGTTTAAATGCTAATTTTTCATGTCCTCATAAAATAAATAATGAAGGTTGCATTTTTTGTTCAAAAATGGGAAGTGGAGATTTTGCTGGTAATAAATACAAAAGTCTTTCAGAACAATTTGAGGATGTAAAAAAAATAATGAATAATAAATGGCAAGGAAAATATATTGGCTATTTTCAAGCTAATACCAATACTTATGCCCCACTCCCTATTTTAAAAGAAAAATATGAAGAAATATTAAGTAAGGATATAGTAGGTCTTTCTATTGCCACTCGACCTGACTGTATAAAAAAAGAAGTTTACGATTATCTTGAAGATATTAATAAAAGAACTTTTTTAACTATCGAACTAGGTCTTCAATCAATACATGAAAAAACATTAAAATATATCAATCGCGGCCATGATTTAAAATGTTTTGTTGAATGTTTAAATGAACTTAAAAAAAGAAATATTAATGTTGTAGTCCATATTATTAACGGCCTACCCAACGAATCAAAAGAAGATATGATTGAAACAGTAAAATTTTTAAATAAACTAAAAATTGATGGAATTAAAATTCATATGCTTAATATACTTAAAAACACTAAACTTGAAGATATTTATAAAGAAAAACCATTTAAATTATTAACATTAGAAGAATATGTTGATATAGTTTGTACTCAACTGGAATATTTAGATGAAAAAATTGTTATTCATAGAATTTGTGGCGATGCCAAAAAAAGTGATTTAATTGCTCCCAAATGGACATTAAAAAAGTTTGTTGTTATGAATGAAATAGACAAAGAAATGAAAAAAAGAAATATTTATCAAGGAGATAAAGTCAATAATTTATAGCATCTGTAAAGTGCTCAACTGTATATGTAGTAATAATTAAATAATATGTTATAATTTTAATATAAGGGATGTATTTATATTATGAAAAAGGAAAGAAAAATTAAAAAAGTTTTAAAAATATTTTTAATTACTATTATTATCACAATTATTGCATTTATTGGAATCGTTGTTTTACTAGCAATTATAGATTTAAAACAAGAAAGCAATTTAAAACAAGAAATTATAAATTATAATACTAAAGATTTAGCAAAGGATGATTTTACTGTAAAAATAAACACTAAAGGAGATTATGCATATGTAGAAAAAGCAGTAAAAGAATATTATAAAAGTCTATCTGATAATGTTAAAACAATAAATTCCTATTTAAACAATGAAAAATTTTCTAATCTTTTAACAGTAAATAATTTAGAAAGTGATAGACCTGATTTTACATTTAGTCATAATACTATTAAAATTACAAAAAACAATATTAATAAAGCAATTAAAAATATTGATAAATTATGTGATGAAAAAACTATTAAAAATTTGCTTGATAAAGAAAAGCTTGATGATGCTGATTATTATTACGATTTTTATTTAGAGTTAATGTATACAAAAAATGATAAAAATAATTTTAAAAATTTAAAAAATAGAGCGGATAATCTTGGAACACAATTAAATTCTTATTTAGATAAACTAGATGAAACAATTAACTTTTTACAAAAAAATGATAAATCTGTTATATATGAACAAAACAATCAATCAATACTTTTTAGATCTCAAACATTATACATAGAATGGAAAAAACAAATTGCAGAATTAGAAGAAATAGCCGAAAATATAGAAAAAGCCGAAAATATTGAAAATTCATCAAATGAAGCTTAATACCATAGATTTATAAATAATAAACTATTTATCTTATAATTTTAATATAAAAAAGGAGTTATTAAATGAGTAAGAAAATTTTGAAATATATATTAATTTTTATAGGTATAATATTTAATATTTTTAATTTTATATTAATTGCTAGTTTGTTCTTTATAATTTTTTTACTATTTTTATCAATTCCTACTCAAAAAGATAAATTAGCTTATACATATAAAGATAAAAATAAAAGATTAGCATATTTCCAAGAGAAAAAGGAAGATTTTGAATATTTTTCACAATTTTTATTAGATAATGATGAAATTGAATCAATTAATTACCAAAAAAATTTTAAATGTGACTCCATTGAAAACAAAATAACAATAAATGTATCAGATGATATAATAATGTGTAAAAAAAGAAATATCAATGATAATAAGTCATATGATTTTAATACTATAAAAGAAAAGTATAAAAATTTAAATTTAGAGAAAATAACTAAAATAAAAGATATTAATCATAATATTTATAGCATAGATTTTATTTTATTTAGGACTAATCGCGTTGAAGTATCATATGACTATTGCGTATCGCCTGAGTGTAAAAGCAAAGATTATATTTATTATGATAGTGAAGGCAATTCCTATAGAAATAAAATAGATGATAAATGGTATACTATGTACGATGGTAATCCTGGACTATAACCTATGAAGATGCTAATTTATATAAAATTACAGATAAAAATGTAACAAATTATAAATAAAAAAAGATTATTTTATAAATAATAAAATATTCATGTTATAATTTTAATATAAAGGATGTATTTATGAAATTAATTAGAAAAATTTTAAAAAAATTAATGGAAAACTCTAAAAAAATATTTATTATTTGTAATATAATATTAGCTTTATTATTTGATGTAACCATTACAATAGATATTTTGCTTAATTTAACCCTTGATTTTACCATTTTCAATATATTTATTTACATATTTTATAGAATTCTATTAATATTAATAACTATTTTCAATTGCTACTATATTTATAACCATCCAAAAGATAAATTAATAATAATGACATTTTTTGCTATAATTTTATCAATTCCTTTATTCATAATTTGTTTAGAAACTTATATATTAATGATTTTAACTTATATAATATTATTCATTATAATTAATAAACCAAAACTAAGTACTTTAAAAAATATTATATTTATTATATGTAATATATCATTATCTTTATTATATTATATTATGAATGAAAAAGATTTTATAATTAAGATATATCCTATGGTTATAATAATATTAATAACAATTTTTAATTGCTATTATATTTATAAAAATCCCAAAAATAATCTTGTAGGAGCAATAGCTATTACTACTATTGTTTATTCCTTACCTTATGATGATAGTTTTCCTATTCTATATTTTCTAATATTTTTATCTTATATAGTATTTTTTATAGTAAACAAACAAAAAGTTTTAGCCATAATTGGTATAGTATTCTTTATTTTGACATTAACTTTTTCTATAGAATATATTAATAGTGAAAATTCAAATAAAGCAGTTGTTATAGGTTTTTCCGCTAATAAAAAATATTATGGTTACTGTGAAAGTTATAAGTTAGCAAATAATAAGTTAAAAAACAAATTTTATTAGGGAAAGAAAAAACACCTAAATATTTTTAATACAATTAATCTACTTGAACAAGATACAAATATACTAATTTGTAAAAAAAGAAAAATAAAATATTTCTAAAAAATCTAAATTTCGTTAATATTATGGAAATTATCTATATGATACCATTATTTATTCAAATGTTAGTTTTTAATGATTCTAAATATTTATTGTTAATTAAAATGTAAAATTTACAAATAAAAAAAGTTATTTTATAGATAATAAAATATTCATGTTATAATTTTAATATAAAGGATGTATTTATGAAATTAATTAGAAAAATTAAAAATAAATTAATGAAAAACCCCAAAAAAACATTTATTATTTGCAATATAATTTTAGCTTCATTATTTTATGTAACATTTGATTTTTTACTTGATTTTAAAATTTGGATTATATTTATAGTTATATTTTATAGAATTTTATTAATATTTATAACAATTTTCAATTGTTACTACATTTATAAACATCCTAAAGATGAATTAATAATATTAACTTTTTTGGCGACAATTTTATCAATTCCTTTATTCTTAATTTGTACAGGAGCTTATCTATTAATGGTTTTAACTTATATAATATTATTTATAATCATTAATAAGCCAGAAAATGTAAAACGAAATACTTTAAAAAATATTATATTTATTATATTTAATATATCATTAATTTTATTATATTATATTACGAATGGAAAAGATTTAATAATTGAGATATATCCTATAATTTTTATGGTTATAATAATATTAATAACAATTTTTAATTGCTATTATATTTATAAAAATCCTAAAAACAATCTTGTGGGAGCAATAGCCATTACTTCTATTGTTTTTTCATTCCCTTTAAGTGATGTTTTTCCTATTTTATATCTTTTAATAATTTTATCTTATTTACTATTTTTTATAATAAATAAAAAAATAGTTTTAATATTCATTGGAATAGTAGTCTTTATTTTGACATTAACTTTTTCTATAGAATCTTATAATTATAATCATAATAGTGAAGATTCAACCAAAGCAGTTGATATAGGCTTTTCACCTACTAAAAAGTATTATGGTTACTGTGAAAGTTATAAATTAGCAAATAATAAGAAAGAAAACAAATTTTATTGGGGTAAGAAAAAACTACCAATAGATATTTTTAATACAGTTGATCCACTTGAACAAGATATAAATATATCAACTTGTAAAAAAGGTAAAATAAAATGGATAACAGATGATGAAATAGAAGTAAATGGAAAAAAAATATCAATAAAAAATAAATGGGAAGAAAGATTTGAAAGTTAAAAAAAATTGCTTTATAGTTGAAGTAATGTAAGATTTGATTTTAAATCATTTTTAATAAAATAAATTAAAAAGTAATATAAATTTAATCATTATATTACTTTTTTTCAACAATATATTTAGAATCATCAAATGCTAACATTGAAACAAATAATGGGAAACATAATACAAGACCAATTAAATAGTTTTCACTTTTTTTGAATACTTTTCCTAAATTATAACATGTTATATGTATAGAATAAATATTAAATAGAGGTATTAAATATATTATAAAATATTTATAAGAGCCAAAAACATCTTTAGATAAACATAATATATTATAAATTGGTATTAAACAAATCCAACCTTTTCTTCCCATTTTAATATTTATTTTCCACCAACTAATCATAAGTATAAGTACTAACATAATTATAAATATATATGTTAATTTATTTCCAATAGGACTTTCTTCAAAGTAAAATCCAAATTCTTTGGCTACTTTTACAGCCTTATCTGTATTTTGATTTTTAACAGAAATATAGAATACTTCATTATTTTTTGATGCTGCTAATTTAAAGTTTTTCCCGTATGTTGAAACTTCAAAATAATTTAACATGCTAATTTCTCTACTATTTCTAGTATTTGAATTATTTTTTACATCATTTACTAAACTGTTATAAAAGGCATTTTGCATTTTAGAATTTTCAAATATAGTATAACTGGCTAAATAAGGGCAAGGTTTATTAGTCACATAATAAAATTCTACACCATCATATTTTTCTTTATCTAAAACATTAACTAAATTACAATTGTTATTTTTCATGTAATTAATAAATTTTTCTTTAGTTAAACTATTATTATTTTGATTTACAAAAGGAAAAACAAACATTAAAATAAAAATAACAAACATTACAAAAATATAAGGGAAAATAAATATTTTAGATATAATAGATAATTTATCTTTTGTTATTTTATTTCCACAATATTTACAAAACTCAGATTTTTGAGAAATATTTTTCTTACAATTTTTACAAATCATTTTATATTACCACTTTCTAGAGAAATTATATCATTTTTAAATACTTAAATAAAATTTATTATTTCTTTTTAAAATGACTTAAATCTGCCCCACATATTGGACATTTAAAATCATCAGGAAGATTTCCTTTATGAACATATCCACATATATCACAAACCCAGGAATCTTCTTCACTTTTTTCTTCGATATAAGTTGGAGCTTTTTTAGGAGCTTTTCCTTTTAATACTTCATGATAATAATTATAAGTCATTGGTTTTAAATCATTTGTCTTTTCAGTATCAATCACCCTAGCAATAAATAAATCATGACTTTCAACATCAATAATATTTATTACTTCACAAATAAGGTATCCACAAATTGAATCTTTTAAAATTGGCACACCTTCTTTTTCTTCATAAAAAATATCATCAAATTTATCTATATCATTTGATGATTGAAATCCAAATTTAGAAATAATATTTGGATCAATATTTTCCGATAATATTGAAACTGCAAACTTTTTTGTTTTTTTAATTATGCTATTAGTATAATTTTTTTTATTTAGACAAATTGATATTATAGGATTTTCATTTGTTAATTGAATTAAGGTGTTAATAACACAGCCACAATTTTTTTCATCTTTACAACTAACTATATACATCCCATAACTAATATCAGTAAATACTTTTTTATCCATATTTTTACTACCCTTTCTTCTTATAATTATATCATAATTATCTTAAAAAAAAAGATTCTGCATTTCACAGAATCTTTAAATTATACAAGTTCTACAGTTGCGCCAGCTTCTTCTAATTTTGCTTTAATTTCATTAGCTTCATCATTTGAAACATTTTCTTTAACATTTCCACCATTATCTGCAATACCTTTAGCTTCAACTAGTCCAAGACCAGTAATTTCTCTTAATGCTTTAATTACTTGAATTTTAGCAGCACCAGCATCTTTTAATACTACTGTTTTTGTTGTACTTTCTTCTTCTTGAGCACCAGCAGCAGGAGCAGCAGCAACAGCAACAGCTGATGGATTAACTCCTAATTCTTCTTCCATTAAATCTACTAATTCTTTAACTTCAAGAACATTCATTTCTTTAATTGCATCAATGATTTCACTAGCTTTTAATTTTGCCATATTATTTATCTTCCTTTCTTATTTTTCTTCTTCTAATTTTTTTGCATATAGATTAATACCTACTGCAAATTTTCTGACATGTTCCATTAAACCACCAGCAAACATTGAAAGAAGTCCTTCAAGTGATGGGATAGAAGCATATTCAGAAATTGTGTCTATATTAACTAACTCACCAGAAATAATTCCTGCTCTAATTTTAATAGCATCTTTATCTTTAGCAAATTTAGTTAATGCTTTAATACATTCAATTATGTTTTCACCAAACATAATTGCATTTGGACCATCTAAAAATTCATCCATATTAATATTTAAACTATCTAATGCTCTTTTAGTAAGTGTATTTTTATATACTTTTACATTCCCATTAACTTTTTTTAATTCACTTCTCAATGTATTAAAATCAGCAACAGTTAAGCCTTGGTAAGTAAATAAAACTACAGATTCACTATTTTTAAACTTGTCAGCAATTTCATTAATAGTTTTTTCTTTTTCTTTTAATATTTTAGCACTTGCCATTATGTCCTCCTTATAAATTTAAAAAACTTTCCCAAAGACATTAGGAAAGTTTTATTATTATTAATAAATCTAACCTCGGTAGGATTTAAAAACCTACTGTCTTTGGTTCCTTTTTCAATAGTTAGTATAACTTGTTTTTTTAAATTAGTCAATAGAATTTATATCAATTTTAATACCAGGCCCCATTGTAGAACTAATTGTAATATTTTCAATATAAGTTCCTTTAACAGCTTGGGGTTTTAAAGATATGATTAATTTAATTAAATAAACTAAATTTTCTTTTAAATCAGCATCAGAAAATGATACTTTACCAATAATACTATGAACATTACCGAATGTATCAGTTTTATATTCAATCATACCTTTTTTGATATCTTCTACAGTTTTTTCTGGTGTAGTTGTTACGGTATTAGTTTTAGGGTTTGGCATTAAACCTTTTGGCCCTAAAACTTTACCTAATCTACCTAGCTTAGGCATCATATCTGGAGTTGCAACAATTACATCAAAATCAAACCAATTTTCTTTTTCGATTTTTTCAATGTAATCAGCACCACCAACATAATCAGCACCAGCATCTACACATTTTTTAGCAGCAGCTTCATTAGTAATTACTAAAACCTTTTTAGTTTTTCCAGTACCTTTTGGAAGAACTACTGATCCTCTTAATTGTTGATCAGCTTTTTTAGGATCTACATTTAGGTTGAAAGCTACTTCAACTGTACTATCAAATTTAGTAATAGATGTTGATTTAACTAATTTAATTGCTTCAGTAACTGAATAACTTTTATTTTTATCAACTTTTTTAGCTACTTCAACATACTTTTTTCCTAGTTTTTTCATATTACCTCCTAATTTTATTATAAATTAGCGGATTTGTTTATTTTTTTTTATTCTTCTGTTTCTTCTTCGTTATTATTATCATCAACAGTTTCTACTTCTTTAGTATCTTTTATTTCCTTCGCTTCGGCTTCAATAGCTTCTAACTCTTCTGCACGCTTTTCTTTTTCTATTTCAGCCTTTTGAGCTGCTTCTTCTTGAGAAGCAAGTTCAGCATCATTTAGACCTTTAACAGCTATTCCCATGTTACGAGCAGTTCCTTCAATTATTTTCATTGCTGCTTCAATATTGTCAGTATTAAGATCAGGTAATTTAGTTTCTGCTACTTGTCTTAATTCATCTTTAGTAATTGTTGCAACCACATGGTTAGCTCCCTTATCGCTACCCTTTTTAATTTTAGCAATTTTCTTAAGTAAAAAAGCAGCTGGTGGAGTTTTTAAAACAAAGTCATATGATCTATCGTCGTATATTGTAATTTCTACTGGTAAAATGTCACCCATTCTATCTTTAGATGCATCATTAAATTTAGTACAGAATTCGCCTAAATTTATTCCAAATGGTCCTAAAATTGTACCAACTGGTGGAGCTGGTGTTGCTTTTCCAGCAGGAATTTGTAATTTAATTTTTTTAACGATTTCTTTTGCCACGAAAAACACCTCCTATAAAATATTTTCTCGCGTAAGTGGTATAGGGCAAATCCGCATTCCCTCCCACTTAACTTTTGCATTATAATAAAATATAACTGCATCTAAGATATTAACACATTATATTAAAAAAAACAAGAAATATTCATTAAAAATTCCTATTTTTTACATAAAAAAAGAAATTAATGTAAAATTAATCTCCTTTTTACATCTTACTTACTTGGAATAATTCAACTTCAACTGGAGTTTCTTGACCAAATAAATCAATTAATACTGTCAATCTATTTGTTTCATCATCAATATTATCAATCTTACCAGTCATTCCTTTAAATGGTCCATCAATTACATTTACAGAATCGCCAAGTTTAATATCACTTTTAATTTCGTCTCTAGCCTCACCCATGTAAGATAATACTCTATCTATTTCTTGAGGTAATAATGGCGTTGGTTTAGCTCCTTTTCCAGATGATCCAATGAAACCAGTAACACCTGGAGTATTTCTAACTACATACCAAGCATCATCGCTCATTTTCATTTCTACAAGTATATAACCTGGAAACATTTTTTTAACTTTTTCTTTTTTCTTTCCATCTTTAATTTCAACTTCAGTTGTTTCAGGAACAATTACTCTAAAAATATGATCAGTCATATTCATTGATTCGGTTCTGGCTTCTAACTTTTCTTTAACTTTACTTTCATGGCCAGAATAAGTATTTACAACATACCAATGTTTTTCATTTTCTAAATCCATTAATCAAACAACCCCTTTACTAATAAAAATAATATATCACCAATAAAGAAGAACAAACCAAATATTACACAAAATACTAATGTCGAAATTGTATATTTTATTGTTAATTTCTTACTAGGCCATTTTACTTTTTTAAGTTCTGTAATACTACTTTTTAAAAAGCCTTCTTTTTTTTCTTCTTTCTTTTTTTCTTTAGGTTTACTAGTCTTTTTCTTTTTTTCTTTTAATTTAATATCATCAACTGTATATTTTTCTTTCTTAGCAACTGTCGTTTTTATTGCCATAATTTCACCTCAATTTTTTTCAAAATAAAAACACTCATTTGTGCTAACTAAAATATAACATAAACAAAGTGTTTTGACAAGTAAAAAGTTTAATCATTTGCAAATAATACTTTTTTCGCTTTATTTCTAATTCGATTCCTGGTATTATCGACCTGTTTAGGACTTAAATCTAATATCTTAGCTATTTGCTTATAATCAAGTCCCCCAATCATTAAAGAAAACACTAATTTTTCCGAATCAGATAACACTTCTTTGATTTTATCAATAACCTCATTTTGATTTTCCATAGTAATAATATTTTCTAAAGGATTATTTTTATTATTATCACTTAAAATATCTTTTAAAGAATTATCATCTTCATAAGTATATTCTAAAGATAAACTTTCATGATGAATTTTATTTTTTAATCTAGTCGCTTTTTTTAAACACGAATATATTTTTCTTTCAACACAAAGGGTTATATAAGTTTTAATTGATGATTTTTCATCATTATAAGAATAAATCGCATCAACAAAACCAAGCATAGCATCTTGATATAAATCACTAAATTCAATCCCCAAAACATAGGCACTTTTTTTATACTTTTTAGTTAAAATATCGATAATATATTTATATTTATCATAAATTATATCTTTAGCTTCATCATCATTTTCTTTAATTAAATAAATAAGTTCATTATCATTAATATCACTATATTTCATTATAACCCCCTAGAAACTATATCATAAATAAATATTCCCGCCGCAACCGAAGCATTTAAACTATTTATTTTGCCATTTTGAGGAAGGGAAATAATTTCATCACAATTTTTTTTAATAAGATTAGACATTCCTTTGCCCTCATTACCAATTATTAAACAGATTTTATCAGCATAACTAACCTTTTTATAATCTTTTTGATTCATAGCTGTACCATATATAAAAAAGCCATTATCTTTTAAAATATTTATCGTATTTACTAAGTTATTTACCATAATAATATTTACATAGGAAATAGCCCCAACACTTGTTTTAACAACTGTTTCATTAATGCTTGCAGCACGATCCTTAGGAATAATAATATTTTTAATACCTGCTGATTCACAAGTTCTAATTATTGCTCCTAAATTATGGGGATCTTCTATATGATCAAGCATAATAACAACTGGAGAATCTAAAGCGACAGATAAATCTTTATATTCATAATCATTTACATAAGCAATAATTCCTTGATTGCTATTTGCAATTTTATTTAAATCATTATTAGATGTTTTAATATATTTTATTTTATTTTTTTTGATTAAATCGAATATAAAGTCATCTTTAAAAGTATTACTTATATAAATTTTAGAAATACTTTTAGGTTCATTAATTAATTTTTCTTTGATAGCGTTCTTTCCATATATTTTCATATTATCCCTCAACTATTTTTTCAATTATTTCATCAATTCTTTGATATTTTTTCTCAATATATAAATAGCCAATTAATGCCTCAAAACCAGTGGCAATTCGATAAGTAATTATATCACTACTTTTACTTTTTCCCGTACTAGAATTTCGACCTCTTTTAAATTCTCTTATTTCTTCTTCATTTAAAAAATTTATCTCTAGTAATTTTTCTAAATGTTTCCTTTGACTTTTAGCTGAAACATATTCTAAACTTTTACTTTGCATATCATTAACTTTTGCTAAACTTGAATTATTAATTATTTTCTCTCTAATTTTAAGCTCATAAACAGCATCTCCTAAATACGCTAGTACATTGCTATTCATAAAATTTCCCCGTTTCCAATATATAATATATATTAATACCTTAAAAAAAGCAAATGTTTTAAAAAACAAAAAAATATATTATTCAAAATATATTTTTCTTTATATTTAAAAAGAAATGTCTTCTTCTTTTATCCACTTATATGGATCAAAATCAGTTAATACTTTTATAACACATCCTTCAATTGGTCGATTCAAATTATTTTTTAAATCATCTAAAGTTGTTAAGTTTTTACCTTCCTTAGTTAAGCCAGTTCTTATTAAAATTTTATTATTTTCATCAAAGATGGCAATAGCGATAATTTTTGCCTTACTAGGTCCTTTAGATTCTATTGGTTCCTCTTTTTTAGGAGCAGCTTCAATTGAAACAGGATTATCAAAAATATTATTTGTTACTTCTTTTTTTTCGTTATTATTTAAATTTAATTCAGTATTCCCCATTTTTTATCCTCCAATAATTTAATTATACTTTCTTTTATTTATATATGCAAATAAAAAGTGCCTATTTAGCACTTAATATTATTTTTACTGTTTTAACTTTTGGTACAAATTGAACTTTTGGATCATCACTTGTTACTACTACAGGGACATTAAATGTTCCAGCATCATAACCTGTTAAATCAACAAAGGCTTTTATAGAAGTAGTATCAATATTATCAATAACACTTTGAACACCTTTAGCAATAACAGTAATATTTGAATCTGATTCAGACATAGCATTGGCAACTAAATTAGATTTTAAATTTTTTGTTTCAATGGCTATACCATTTATTTCTTTTGAAGCCTCTGTTCCTACTTTTATTGTAACAGTAGCATTTGATTCACTTAAATATCTTACACCATTTGGTTTATTTATTGTTACTCTTACTGTTTTATCGGCTTTTAATTTATTTATATTAACAGTTGCCGTAACATTTTCTAAGTTTTCAACTACATCTTTATCACCATAAACAGTAACATTGGAAACATTACTTTCTATTGATGATATAGCAACTCCTGTAGCGGCTTTTCCTTCCGTATTAATCTTAAGTGGTACAGAAGCACTGTAAGATTCTAATGTTACTTCCGCTTCAGTTTCGCCTGGGACAATTTCAACATTCTTAATAACTACACCATTTTCATCATAAGCTACTAAAGAACAATTATCTAATGTATATGTTCCAGCATCTTTTAAGCTATCATTATCAAGATCAACTAAAGCTTTTACAGTTGCAACTTTTTCAAGTTGTTCTTTTGAACCTTTAACAACTACTTCACTTCTATCCATCTTAATATTGCTAACACTTAATTTTTCATTAAGTTTATCTTGATTTAAAATTTCATATGATAAAGATTTTATCGTACTTTGTTTTTCTTTTATAATAACCATTACATATGATGGGTCTAATTTATAATTTATGGAATCAATAGTTTGAGTATAAGATAGTTTTACTTTATGTTCTCCTACTCCATAACCAGTAAGGTCAAGAGTAACTTCGTGATCTCCTAATTGTTTGGCTAAATATAAATCACTTTGTCTACCAATTAAAGTAATATCAACATTTTCTGGAGCTCCTTCAACGACATAAGCTTCTTCATTATAAATAAGATTTACTTTTTGATCACTTAATACTTCTGCTTGAGTTTCTACTAAACTTACAACCTTAGAATTTACTAAAAAGAAAATTCCTACTGATAATATCAAAGATATAAATATTAAAAATACTGGTTTATTCAAAGCTTTTTCTAAAAATCCAGTTTTGGATTTTAACCATCTATTAATATTAAAAATTAATCTACTAATTGGCGTAATTAATATTTTATCAAAAAATTTAGCTATTCCTTTAAATATTTTTTTCATTAATTATCACCTTCTTCTGCATCGGCATCGTAAAAGACATCACTTTTTGGTTTTAATTCTTCTGTTAAAGTATTTTTAAATTCTTCCAAAGTTAAATTATGTCTTAATTTACCATCAAAGGCCAAACTAATTCTTCCCGTTTCTTCAGATACAATTAAAACTAAAGCATCACTTTCTTCAGCTACTCCTAAACCAGCTCTGTGTCTTGTTCCTAATTTTTTATTTACTTTAGGATTCATACTTGTTTTAAAGACAGCGCCAGCACATGTTATTTTATTTCCTTGAATTATAACCCCACCATCATGAAGAGCACTATTAGGGAAGAAAATTGTCTCTAAAAGAGGAGCAGTAATTTCGGCATAAATTTTAGTAGCGGGCTCAATATATTCTTGTAAAGTAACATCTCTTTCAATTACAATTAAAGCACCAATTTTATTTCTTTTTAAATATTCAATGGCATCCATAATTGATACAATCATTTTTTCTCTTTCATCAACGGATAAAACTTTATGTCTTCCCAATAATTTAGTTCTGCCAATAGATTCTAAAAATGTTCTAATTTCTGGTTGGAAAATAATTATTAAGGCAAGTGGTCCCCACATAATTATATATTCTAATAATAAACCAATTGTATATAAATTTAATAAATTAGAAATATATTTAATAATTAAAATAAAAACTATTCCCTTTAAAATAAGACCCATTTTAATATTGTTTTTAAAATTTTTTAAAATACTGTAGACCAATACCCAAACGATAGAAATATCTATAATCTTTGTTACAATATTCCATACTGTCGTTAAAGTCATATTATTACATCCCTTTCTATTATCAATAAATTATATTAGTAAATTAATTATAACAAAAATAGTTCTTATTTTAAAGAACTATTTTTTAGGAATTTCTTTTTCTTTTAAAACTGGTGCATCCTCAATTACAGGAATAACAGGGGTTTGATCATCATTTTTAGGTTTTGTATTATTTACATTTTTTTCGACATTTTTTTCATTTTCTTTATTTTTATTCACTGCATCACCAAGAGATAATTTTTCTATACTAGCATCCTGTAAATTAGCATTTTGGGGAGCAACATCAATTAATTTTTTTACTTCCTTTTCTTTTTTCTCTTTTTTAACTTTTTTCTCTTTAGGTGCTTTAGTTGGTGTTTCAGTTTTTGAGTCAACTAAATAACCAATTAAAGCAAATACTAATAGTAAAATAATAATTAAAAATATTAAAGTATTATTCGTTAAAAAATTAATTATTGAATTCATAACATTCTCCTTTTTATTAGCTTATCTCAGGACTAAACTCTGATGGTTGAATATGAATGAATGTATTGCCATCATTTACTTGAAGTTTCTTACCATTTTCGTCTTTATAAACTGTTTTACTACTGCGAGATGACTTTTGCCAAGTTATTTTTATGGCATAACCATTTGTTATATAATATCCACTACCTGTACCCGTATTATTTAAATCTTGTCTACCGTAACTATCAACTGATGTATTTTTAACATCATTTACTATAATAATGTTTTTAACTTTTAATTGTTCATTAGTAGAAGCATCATTATGTTCTTTTCCATTAGCAAATTTTAAATAAACTTTATTTTCAGAATCATAGGTATAAGAACTATAAACAGATTTTGAATAAGCAATTTTAATATTTGTAGCAGCAATAGCAGTAGATTCCTTATTGCCATTTTCATCTTCTTCAGTGTATTTAGTATTTAAATTAATATTTTTTTCACTATAATTTAAATTTAAATAATCTGAAGATGTGTCACGATATTCTTTTTTAGCAACAGCTTTTTTAATATTTTCTGTACTTGTATAAGCATTGTGTGGGGCTTTATGTAATGTTGAATCTCTAAAAAACATATTAGCCGGATTATCAAGCCCATTTAAATTATTGATACCAAGTTTTTTAATATCATCTTCTGCAATATAAGACCAACCATAATGAGTATAAATTGCATCATTTTCCATTGCATAATCTAAAAAATAATGTCTTGAACTTCTTACTGGCCCAATTTTATCTACATCAACATCTTTAAAAACAGCCATCATACGCGTTAGGCCACCTTCAACAATAATTTCATAAAGCATATAAGCTTTTTGAATTCCATATTGAGGACGAGCCTCTTTAACATTATCAATCATAACCGCATAAGGTCTTTCATTTGAATCAAGATCAATAATATTTAAATGTTTTTTATGAGTAGTCTTTACTTTTTCAATTGGTTTTTCAAACCATCCTTGCCTATAACCATAAAATAAAGCTCCCCCGGCAATTATTAAAAGAATAATAATTGTAAAAATAATTTTCTTTTTTCTTTTTCTTCTTCTTTTCATATATTTACTCCATTCTTAATTCTTACTATAACTATATCATTTTTTTTTTAATAAATAAATATATTTTTTTATTTCCAAAAACTACCTTAATATTATAAAGAAAAAAAACTTGACAAAAACTTATTGCAGTGTTAGTATAGGCACCAAACTGTTTTAGGGGGAGTTTTATATGAAAAATGAAAATAAACAAAAAATAAAAACAATACATAATGATTCACATAATTTAGCAGATAAAGCTAAAAAAATTATAAAAAAAATATCAGCAACGACACTTGCTCTTTTTATAATTGGTACAACAGGTTGTTCAAAAAATAATGAAAATGAAGTTGCAAATAATAAACCATTGACAACTACAAGTACAACTCAAATAAATACATTTAATAATGAGGAAACTAATGAATTTGATTCAATCGATGAAAGTCTTTCGGATAATTCAGTTACTTCATATGATCCAATTACAGAAGAAGAAATTAGTCAAAAGGCAAGCAAAATTGCTTCAATCGTAAATGGACATAACATGGATTACACTGAAGATTTTATCGCAGATATTATTAGAATTCTTCATCAAATACCAACTAATGATGAACAAATTAATGTTAATGATTTAGATAGTTTTTTATATAACTGGTCTAGTAAATGTATAGAAAAATCTATTAATTATATCGGTGGAGCTGAAAAATTTAAAGGAAATGTTCCCGAAATTCATTATGCTGACTTTTTTGACGAAAATACAATTGATTATGCTATTATTAATGAATTTGATTCTTATGTCAATCAAGCAACTCATACAGAAAATAAAAAAGATATTTATAAAGCCGCTAATGGCATGTTAAAAATCTTTTATGAAGTAATTGAATATGGTGGAAAAGAAACTGAATTTGGGCTTGCTAATCGCAATAGCATGACCATTGGAGGAATTACTACTTTAGAAACGGAAATTGTTAATACCCTTCCAATTTTACAAGAAGTAGATAAAGAGATTAAAAAATTAAATTACAATAATAAAAATACATATGGTGAAGTTGAAGGTAATGGCTATAATAATGAAATTACTGGTGGAATGAATATTATCAAATTAAAATTGAATCCTTTATCAAGAGAAGAATACGAAATTTGGTTTTCTGAACAATTTAAATATGTTTATGGAATTCCTTACAAAAAAGCGAAAAAAATAGTTGCTACATCAACAAATGACAGAAACTTTTATAAAAGAATCAAAGATTTAGCTAGCAATACTGGTACTAAAGTTGAATATGAAACTCAAATGATTAGTTTCGAAACTTTTGCAAGATTCTTTTATAACTACAATCAAGGGGAAATTCAAATAGCTGAAGAAAGTGACTTAAACCAAGATTTCAGTGCTTTAGAAGAAATTAGAAAACAAAATTGTCAATCTAAGGGAATGGCTAAAACTTTAAAATAATTTATAGTAGGAGGAATTAAATATGTATGAGGAAAAGAAAAAAAGAAATATTAATTGGAAAAGCCTTATAATAAAAATATTATTACTTGCTTTAATTGTATTTTTAATTATTTGGGTTATTCAAATTAATACAAAGAGAAATAATGAACAAAATGATACAAAAGTATTTAATCAAAATATTGCCACAATGAAAGAATCTTCTGAAAGTTATTATAAATCAAATAAATTACCTGAAAATATTGGTGATAAGGATAAAATAACTTTAGAAGAAATGATAGATAATAATCTATTAATGGAATTTACCGATAAAAATGGAAATTTCTGTGATGAAAAAAATAGTTATGCTCAAGTTACCAAAACAAAAGAAAATGTTTATCAATTAAAAGTATTACTTTCTTGTGATGATAATACAGATTATCTAGTTAAAAATTTAACAATTGAAAATAATAAAATTGATAATAATGAAAATAAAAATCAAACTTCCGAAGATAATAAAGAAGTTCAAGCGAATGAAGATAGTAAAGAAAAATCAGTTGATGAAATTAACAATGAGACAAATAATGTTGATTATGTAGATGAAAAAGTTCAAAATGAGCCAAAAACTGAAACTGTTTATGAAAAGAAAAAAGTTTATAGTTATACAACTCAATATGAATTTAGAAAATTATTAGAAGCTGAAAGTTCTAAATATACTTGTCCTGATGGTTACTCATTACTTGGTGATAAATGTTTCAAATCAATTATTGAATCAGAAATTGATGCTACTGCTACTTATTATGATGATGAAGAAATTGTTACTGATCCATTAGAAAAAGTTGAAGATGATACTAAAGAATATGTTGATCCAATTGAAGATACTGCTGATATAACTTATACTTGCCCAAGTGGTTATATTAAAACTGGAACAGGTGAAGATACTAAATGTTATAAAATAGATACTGTTGCTAAAATTTCATCTAATGCTACTCCTACTTGTCCATCAGGTTATTCAATATCTGGAAATACATGTGTTAAAGTAAATAAAGCAACAAGTATTGCTGCTAATAAAAAATGTCCAGATGGTTATTCAGTATCAGGAAGTTCTTGTGTAAAACTTAAAAAACCTACCAAAAAAGCTGCTAATAAAAAATATAGTTGTACTAAAGGATCTTTATCTGGAACTAAATGTTACTATTGTCCATCTGGCTACAAACAAACTGGTTCTGGCGCAAATATATCTTGTTATAAATATGTAACTAAATATAAAACTTCGTATGGTAAATGGTATGTATATACTACTAAAAAATCAACATCACCATTAAATGTTTATAAAAATAATACGGAAAAAATGGTATTTAATTATTCTAAACCTGAACCTATATGTAGTAAATGTACAAAGAAAAGAACATATTACTACTATACAATTAAAAGAAGAAAAGCTTATAAAACTGCTTATTCTCAAAAAGTAACAGCAGCCAAAAAAGTTGGTAATGCTAAAGTAAATTATAGTTGTAAAAAAGGTACAAGAACAGGAGCTTATTGCTACTTCTGTAAATCTGGTACTACTACCGGAAAAGGTTCAAATACAAAATGTAAATTTACTAAAAAATTAACTTATAAATGTCCTAGTAGTGTTAATGGTAGTGTTAGTGGCTCAAAATGTTATTACTGTAAATCTGGTACAAAATCTGGATCTGGTTCTAACATGACTTGTAAATTAAATTCTAATTTAAATTATACTTGTAAAACTGGAACTAAAAACGGAACTAAGTGTTATACTTGCCCAAGTGGTTATAACCAAACATCAAGTGCTTATAATGCTAAATGTAATAAGACTAATTATATTTCGGTAATTGAAAATCAAGGTACATCTTATTCTTGTCCTGAAGGTTATACTCAAGAAGGCAGTGGTGATACAATTAAATGTTACAAAACTGTGGCTGGTAAAACTACTTATTATTGTGAAGATAGCGCTGCAAAATTAGGTGAAGATAATAAATGTCACAAAACTGTTAAGGGCGAATTTAAAGAATATACATGTCCAGAAGGATATGCTATAAAAGATAAAAAATGTTATAAAACAACTGATGAAACTATTGATGCTAATAAAGAAACAACTGAAGCAAAATACGATTATATTTGGAGTAATAACTCTACATTAGATGGTTGGGAATTTACTGGTAATACTAGAACTATAACAAATGAAGATGAAGTAACTGTGGCTTCTCCTCGTACAGGAATATTTGATTCTGAAAATATAATTAAAAATATAATGTTACTTGGTTTCTTAGGAATAGGTATTGGATTTATCACATACTTATCTATAAAATCAATGAAAAATAAAAAACATAATATTATAGGTTAAAAAAAATTAAGTTATTAAAACTTAATTTTTTTCAGAGTGTAGACAAACCCCTAGATTTTTTCTAAGGGTTTTCTTATGTGTAAATTTTTTTGTTAAAAGTCA
>CANRDL010000002.1 GCA_947629405.1 uncultured Bacilli bacterium | reverse complement strand
CATAACATAAAAGCAATCTTTTTACAAGTCGTTTTCTATTTTCACTCGAGTTTTCCGAGTTTCCTATCAATATGGTGGAGTCGGCGAGAATTGAACTCGCGTCCAAAATATTTTCAATATAGCATCTACAAGTTTAGTTAGTTTTAATTATTCATTAATAAAATCAGATCTAACAACTTATTTATTAACTAGATTAGAATAGATTCATTAAATTTACCTAATCAATAAATCTAATATAGCTCATAAATATGAGCCTCTATAAATATTCTATGAGCAAAAATATTAAAGAGGCATTAGCCGCCAATTATTAGGCAAAGGCTAATTCAGTATTATAATTGTTGTCAGTTAATTTTAAACTGTTGTTATTTAAGGCATAACTGCCACTTGCCACATATATCAAAATATATTCTGTCGAAGCCATTACGACCCCAAGTAAAAAAGATTATAACATATTTTTAGTTTATCGGCAATCTATTTTGCCTTTCTAAATCTCTTTTTTTGATAGATTCTCTTTTATCATATAATTTTTTACCTTTAGCAAGACCAAGTAAAACTTTAACATTATTTTTTTTAAAATATAATTTTAAAGGGACTAAGGTAAAGCCATTTTGATTAACTTCTTGTTTTAATTTCATTATTTCTTTTTTATGTAAAAGTAGTTTTCTTTCTCTTCTTTCGTCATGATTGAATCTATTACCTTCATCATATTTAGCAATATACATATTTAAAATATAAACTTCGTTATTTTTTATTCTTGCATATGTATCTTTTAAGTTAGTAGAACCTTTTCTAATTGATTTAATTTCTGTTCCTTTTAGAACAATTCCACATTCAATTTCTCTTTCAATATAATAATCAAAATATGCCTTTTTATTTTTAATTTCCATTTTTATCACTCTTTATTTTATTTGTTTCTTCATTTTCCACTAATTCAAAATCAACCGTCTTTGCTTCTTTTGATGCTCCAACTACTTTTACAATTACTTCATCACCTAATCTATATGTTTTTTTAGTAGCCTCTCCAATTAATGATAAAAGCTCTGGTACATAATTATAAAAGTCTCCCTTTAATGTGCCAATTCTTACTAATCCTTCTACCATATTTTCTAGTTGAACATACATACCATAATTAGCAATTGAACAGATCATTCCTTTATATTCTTCGCCAATGTGATCTTCCATATATTCCGCAACTTTCATATCTTCGCCATCTCGCTCAGCGGAAACACTATCAACTTCTCTATCAGAAGATTCTTTAGCAATATTTGGTAGTAACTCTTTATATTTTTCTATCGTATTATTATCAATTTTATTTTCAAAAATATAAGTTCTTATAAGTCTATGAGTCTCCAAATCAGGATATCGTCTTATTGGTGATGTAAAATGAGTATAACATTTAGAAGCTAAGCCAAAATGACCAATATTATATTCTTTATATTCAGCTTTTCGCATACTGCGAAGTAATAACTGAGATAATATTTTAAAATATTTTTCATTCTTTAATTTTTCAATTATTTTTTGAATTTGTTTAGGTTTAAAAGAATTTAATTTAGAATCTAAATTAACTCCTAATTGTTTAACCAAATTCATAAATTGTTCTATCTTTTTAGGATCTGGTTCACCATGAACACGATATAGTGCCGGTAAATATCCATAATTATTAAGAGTAGTGGCAACTGTTTCATTAGCTGCAATCATCATATCTTCAATTAACATTTCTCCAACTTCTCTTGTTCTTTTCTGTATATCAATTGCTTTACCATTTTCATCTTGAATTACTTTTAATTCATCTATCTCAAAATCAATCTCACCGCGTTCATGTTTCATTTTTCTTAATATTTTAGATAATTTTTCTAATTCTTTTAAATCATTAACAAATGGTTCATAATCTTTATCAATAATATTTCTAACTAAGATATCATTAACTTTTTTATAAGTCATTTTTTTTCTTGATTTAATATAGGAAGGAAAAATATTAGAATTTACTACTTTACCTTTATCATTTATTTCCATTACACATGATATGGTGCATCTTATTTCTCCTTCATTTAATGAACATATACCATTAGATAATTTTCTAGGTAACATTGGAATAACTGTATCAGCAATATAAGTTGAAGTTCCACGCGCTAAAGCCTCTTTGTCTAAAGGAGAATCTTCTTTAACATAGTGGGAAACATCAGCAATATGAACTCCCAATTCATAATTGCCATTTTCTAATTTCTTAATACTAACGGCATCATCAATATCTTTAGTATCATCACCATCAATAGTAAAGATATTTAAATTAGTTAAATCTGTTCTTCCTTTTTTATCTTTTTCCTGTACTTCATCTTCAATAGTTTCCAAATACTCCATTACTTCATCAGGAAATTTAACTATTCGACCATTCAAAGCAGCAATAGTTAAAATATCTGATTTCGGATCTGTAATGTGAGATACTATGTAATTTACATCAGCTAAATAATTTGCTTTATTGATTTCTTTTACAATTTTTGTACTGACAATATGACCATCTACACATTCTTTAGAAGTATCTTTACTTAATTTAATTTTTAAATTAATTCTATTATCAATAGGTTTAATATATTTATCTTTACCTTCTGTATAAACTACTCCAACCATGTTGTCATTTTTTCTTTTGGCAATTTTTATAACTTTGCCTTCTATTTTTCCATTAAATGTAAATAATTCACATAATACCCGGTCCCCATGGATGGCTCCATTTAAATTTTTGGATTTAATAAATAAATCATCACCATCAAGAATTAAAAAGCCATCACCTTTTTTATTTATACTTATTCTCCCAGCTTTATATTCGTTGCAATATTTCATTAAACGATATTTATTTTTTTTAGTAGCTTGGATATAAAATTCATCAACTAATTCATCAACGGCATTAATTACTTCGGATAATTCTTTAGGTGTAGTTAATTTTAGCATATCATTTATCTCTATTATTTCCACTGGCTCTTTAATATTTTCTAAAACTTCTAGTATTTTTTGCTTCATTATTTCACATCCATTCTAGTTAATGTATTCATAATTAAATGTATAAGTAGTTCTGCCATTACCAATTGTAGAATCTAAATATATTGTTGAATGATTGTCTTCAGCTAATTTGGCTATAACATAACACGCTTCATTTGCTTTGCAAGATGATATGTCTTTTCCAAAATAAGCATTATATGTATAAATAACTTTACTATTGTTTAAGAAAAATTGCAATAAAACATATTTACAGCTTCTTTTTAATTTAATAGTATAATCATAAGTATTCATATTAAGACTAGGTGACATTGTTATATTTCTGGAACAGTCTGAACTTTCAGTAGACGAAGGATTTATATATTTAAAATCTTCTTCATCTCTGTCCTGAAATGCCGCAAAACGAAGCATTCTAGCAATATAATTTAAAGCAGGAGCCTTTAAATTATATGTAATTGTTTTTTTATTAATATAATTTTTATCATAAATAGTAACTGTAACTGTTGTTACTTTTCCTTCTTCTAAATAAACATCATAAGTTAAGCTTCCTGTCCCTGTTTTTTGAGAATTATTAGAACTTGCTAATATATGAGAATTTTTATCACCAGTGTTAATATGTAAAGTAGTTATCCATTTATTATATTCTCTAGCAACAATATCAGAAGTAGTTAATTCCACTGTGTCCCCATCATTATAAGTATTTCTAGAGTTAGAAATTGTAATAGTTGTATTTGAAGAAATATCATTTACTATATTTTTATTAGCATCAACATATTTAATTACAAAATCTTGACAAGTATCATCATCTTTACATAAATTTTTATCTTCTTCCGTAATTAATTCTTCTTCCACAAGTGTAGCTAATCTTTGATCTAGATTTTTTTCATTAAATGTTCCTCCTGTAGATGTATAAACATTCATAGCACTTTTTACTTTCGCATAAGCATTATCTTTTTTTTTGGTTTTTTGATTTTTTTGGATGCCCGAAAGACCTAAAGTCATAGTTAAACCAATAACTCCAATAAGAGCTATAACAGATATCATTTCGATTAAAGTAAATCCTTCTTGTTTATTCATACTATCCACCATCTTTATTATATCTCTTATTATAGACAAATTCACGATTTTTAATAATCTCTTTACTATGCCTTTACTAAAAAAAGGATAAAATATTTTATCCTTATTCAGTTCTTAAAGCTTCAACTGGATCTTTTTTACTAGCTATTTTGGCAGGAATAATTCCCCCTATTAAAGTTAAAATCATACTTATAATAATTAAAATTAAGGCATGTAGCGGATTTAACTTAGCTACATCGGCCAGTCCTGATAATGATTCAATTATTGAATTTGCAGGAATAGTTAATATTAAAGCAATTAAAATTCCTAAAAGACCAGAAAATAAACCAATTATAAATGTTTCAGCATTAAATACTCTAGTAATGTCTTTTTTTCTAGCACCTAAAGCTCTTAAGATACCTATTTCTTTAGTTCTTTCTAACACGGAAATATAAGTTATTATTCCTATCATTATTGATGAAACTATTAAAGATATTGATGAAAAAGCAATTAATACAACTGTAATAGCACTCATGATATTACCAGAAAGTGAAGAAATCATCTTGGCCATATCAGTATATAAAACTTTTTCATTTTCTGCTTTTTTATCATTATATTTATCTAAATATTCAATTACTTGATCCTTTTTATCAAAATCTTTTGGATAAATATAAATTGCCGTTGGTGTTGATTCTGCTCCAAGATAAGCTAGGGCTAGTTTTTTTGTATTAGTACTATTTTTTGTTTCATCAAACTTTTGATTTGTTAAAACATTGATATCACTTTTATTTTGGGCTTCAACAATTTTAGAATCTTTATTTTTTTCAATAACTAAATCAGTTAAAGCGGAAGTATAAATAATTCCCGAACTATTGGTAATTAATTCCTTATCTTTTTTACCACGAATAATAGCTTTTACTTTTAAAGTTATACTATTTTTACTATTATACATTTTTTCATAATCGTTACTAGGAATAAATCTATTTCCATATGCTTTATAATAATCATCATTAGAAACTACTTTTAATTCTTTATTCATTATTTGTTTAAAAGAAACCTCATCAGTATCCTTAAAGCCAAGCTGTTCTAAAACACTTTTAGATACTCCATTTTTATTATCAACTTGTAAAATTAGTCCCACTTCATTATCATCGATACTGCCAGCTAAAACATCAAAATTACTAGTAATTACTTCCGAAGTTTCTTTATTGGCCGCTGAAGGAAGCACTGTCCACATTGGTCCCATTGGATTATTATTTTCAATTAATTTGTATTCTCCATTTTCACTATGATTAATAACATTAAAGCCTACACTTTTTTGCATAGATATTCCCGAAATTAATGATGAATCCAATTTTTTAATATAATCAACATAATCTTCAGTAATCTCATTATTATGTAACATAGTATTAGAAATATCATCCTGAGATAAAACAGTCTCTTTTTTAGGATATTTTGTTAACTTATTTTGATTATTTTGAATTTTTTCCATTGTTTCTTCATCCATTTGAATTGATTGTTCAGTAATTGTAATAGGCATATTTGATAGTGATTCTTTTTCAAAATCATCAACCTCTATTTGAAAACCATTAGACAAAGCTAAAATTAATGCTATCCCAATAATACCAATTGATGAAGCAAAAGCAGTTAATATTGTTCTACCTTTTTTTGTTTTAATATTATTTAAAGATAATTTTAAAGCTGTTAAAAAACTCATAGAAGTTTTTTTAAGTTTGTATACTTTATCTGATTTTTTATCTTCTTTTTTCTTAAGAGAATCTTTTACAACTTCCCCATCTTTCATTTCAATAATTCTACTGGCATAAGTTTTAGCAAGTTCAGGATTATGTGTAACCATAATAACTAATTTATTTTTAGAAATTTTTTTAATTATTTCCATTATTTGAATACTTGTTTTTGAATCTAGAGCTCCAGTTGGTTCATCGGCTAATATAATATCTGGATCATTGGCTAGAGCACGAGCTATAGCTACTCTTTGCATTTGTCCACCAGATAACTGATTTGGTTTTTTATGAACATGTTTTTCTAGGCCAACCATTTTTAATACTTCTAGAGCTTTTTTCTTTCTTTTTTTGGCACTAACGCCACTTAAAGTCATACCCATTTCTACATTAGCTAAAATACTAATATGACCAATTAAATTATAATTTTGAAAAATAAAACCAATACAATTATTTCGATAAGCATCCCAATCTTTAGATTTAAATTTCTTTGTTGATTTATTGTTTAAAATCAAATCACCAGAATCATAATGATCTAGCCCACCAATAATATTTAATAAAGTTGTCTTCCCACTTCCTGATGGCCCCAAAACAGAAACAAATTCATTTTTACTAAAATCTATACTTACATTTTTTAAAGCATTTTGAACAAAATTGCCAGTTTTATAACTTTTATTTATTTTTTTTAATTTTAACATATATGAGTTCTCCTTTATTTATATAATATTTATAAGTTAAAAATTTAGTATATCGTTTCTAACTTTTATAATTTTCTTTTTATATATTACCTTATTATCTAGGGAAAAGCAACTTATAAAAATTAAAAAATAAACCATAAACTTTTAACAAATTTATAATTTATTCTCATAATTCTTTTATAATTGAAAACATTTATTATTAAAATTAATATTTTAATAAATAATTTTCTAAAATAATTTGTTTAATTTCTTCTGATTTAATTTCTAAATTATATTTTAATTTATAAAATTCATTCCTTTTTAAAATATTAATATAATACTTATTATTTGTCTTTATTAAATCAGAAATTGATACTTTAAAAAAATTCCCCAAATCTATTAAACTAGAAATTCTTATATCTTTATTATTAATAATATTTAATAAAGTTGAATAAGGAATTAAAGATTTTTTAGATAATTCATTATAACTTTTTATTTTAGACAATTTCATAAGTCTTTGAATTTCATCTAAATCAATCATAAAACTTTTTCCAAATAATCATTTATTACTTTTATTATTTTATCTGAATTATCTACATATTTTTTAGGTTTAAACTTCTTTGTTTGCTTATAAACTTCTTCAAAATTATCATGTTCATTTAAAGCTAATATATATGAAGCTTTGCTGAATTTTTCCACAATTTGTTTTTGATGATCATTTGTGTGTTCTCTATATTTAGAAAGTCTTGGTACAGCAATAATTTTTTTATTATTATTAAGACCAAGTACAATTGATCCTACTCCCCCATGAGTTATTAACAATTTACATTCTTTTATTAATTTTTCTAATTTTTTTTGAGAACAAAAATCAAATATCTTCATATTTTTAGATTTATATTTAGTAAAGCCTGCTTGAACAATAACTTCATCAGTTATAATTTTCTCTTCTACAGCTTTATCAATAATTTTTAATAATCTTTCAAAAGATTTATCTTGTGTTCCTAATGTTACTAAAATCATTTGTCCCCCTCCAAATTACAAACTACAGCTTTTGGATATAATTTTTTCATACTTTTCCACTGAACTATAAAAAGATCAGAGACAGGATATAATAATCTTCCCGTTACAGTCTTAGTATTTATATTAGCAAGTGTTTCAATATATATAATTTTACTTCCAAATATTTTACCTATTAAACACATCGGTCCAGCAGTATGTGCTCCCGTTGTAATAATCGCTTTAGGATGAATTTTAAAATATAAAAATAAACTTATAAAACAATTAGCAATTAATTTAAATGGATAAGTTAATTTATGATCTTTAGTACCATATATTAAAAAACTAATATTTTTACCATATTTTTTTTTTAAAGTTAAATTATCTTTAGTTTTTTCTGTTACATAATAATAATTATATTTAGAAAAACCTTTTTCAAGAGCCATAAGTTCACTTAAGTGCCCCCCAGTTGATGAAATAAGCATTATTTTTTTCATAAGATCTCCTATCTTAAAATATATGGATTGTTTTCAGTTCCCTTTCCTTTTTCGTATAAAACATCTTTATTTATTTTTATTACATATCGTAAATTAGCAATATCTGATACATCGGCAAACTCACCATATCCTAATCCAGTTACTTCAAAGGCTTCATAAGTATTTTCTTCATTGGCATTAAGCAACCACCAATGAAAATCTTCTTTCATAGATAAATAATTATAATTTCGACATTGTTCCTGCGTAATAGCAGTACAGCCTGAATCTAAACTTGAATTTAAAAAGTCCATAACTGTTAATAAAGAAATATATTGATCATTTAATGTAGTATTACATGTTTTGTTATAACTTTTTGTTGGTGATACTTTATCAATACAAACATCAAATGGCACAAGAAATTTCTTTTGTTCTTTAGAAAATAATTTGTTACCATTATATAAATTTATTAAAGAAGTATATATTCTACTTTTAGTATAATCATTTATACCTTGATTAGAATCTTCAATGATATTATATCTATCATCCCATACATAAGTTTTATCCTCATCAATCGAATCTAAAATTAAATAAAAGTTTTTATCTTTATCAAATTTCATTAGACGCCATAACTTATCAGCAAATTTAACATAATTATTAATATCTACATCGCCTTTGGTTATTAATTCGTCATTAACTTCATATAATCCAGACTGAAATGATCCATCTTTTTTTATAGGATTTTTTTCTAAATATCTTGTAACAAAAAACTCAGTTTTAAAATCATCACAATCAACAAATGGTTGATATTTATATTTATTTTTTGAAGTTTTTGTTACTTTAACATAACCACTACAACTTTCATCTTTAACAAGCTTCTTAATATCTTTTATATAAGGCTCCTCATCATTATCTACATCTTCTTTTTGTAATGTGGTAGCTTTTACTTTTACAGATTGATCAGTTTTTTTAGGAAGTTTATCTTTATGTACTTTATAATAATTAGTTGCTGCTACTTCTAATCTACTTTCTAGTTCATAATAGTCTATTCTATTTCCACTAATTTTTACTAAAATGGCTATAATTATAATAAATATTATAATAGCTACTGTACTAATTAAAATAAGTTTTTTTGTTTTATCTTCCATTTTATTATAAATATTACTAAAATAATCTTTAAAAGCATCAATAACTATTTTCACACTAATCACCCTATAAAAAGTATATCATAACCTTTTAAAAACCAAAAGAAAAAGTTAATCTTTCGATTAACTTTAAGCCTCATTTGGATCAGTTACATTTGTGCCTTCACACTTTGTCTTAAATGGTTTTAGTAAACATTTATAACACATTTGAATACCCGATTTATCATTTTTATCATCACCAGATCTTAATCCTACTAGGCCAAAGAATAAATAAACTATTGTTGGAATAAAGAATATAACTATACCAATAACAACTCTTTTAATTATGCTACTAGTAGCTTTCTTAATTTCATCATCTTTTTGAGCAACAACAGCTTTACCTAAATCTATCATTCCTAAAATAATAATTAATAGGGGAATAATAATTTTAAACCAGAATAGGAAATATCCAACAAATTGCCAAATATTAGCTGTACTCGTACAAAAATCAGTTTTATCCATTGTTTTAGCACCCATAATTAATAAATTTGACATATAAACCTCTCCTTCTATAAACCTAAGTATATTGTAATCGAAATATTATATTTTGTCAATTATTTAAACCATTTAAATCTTTTAGGCTTTACATCTGTTTGTAATCTATCAAATCCTAATTTAATTAAAAAGTCCTCAACAACATGATTATCAAATGATTTATCATTCAAAGGCGGCATATTGAAAAATACTTTAGATTTTGCTTCATATTCAAATTCTTTCACATCTTTATCACTAATTAGTGATTTATTTAAAACTATTGTTTTACCCTTTAACTCTGTAAAAGTATTTTTATTTTTTCTCATTATTTTATTTAATTTAATAATTGAAGGCTCAACTAAATATAATACTTCATCGCAATCTTTAATTTCTGCTGAATTATTTAAATCAATAAGAATAACATCTCTATCTTTCCCTTTTATAATAGTAGTAGGGAAATCTTCTTCATCAGTTGATACTAATTCTTGATCATTAAAAAGTAAAAAATCTTTTTTATCCATTTCAATAGCCATTACTTTATAAGCTTTTTCTAAATATTTTTTCAAAATATATGTTAAAGTTGTAGATCCAGCATTTTCAGTAACATTTTTAAGACCAATAATCCTAGTTTTAATAGGTCCTTGATTGGCCTGACTATTATTATCATTATTATCGTTATTAGCATTTTCAGCTAATTTTTGAAATTGGGCTACATCTTTATACGAATTAGGATTATTTATTAAATATTTAATATTTGGTAAATCTCTAGTAAAATTATATATTCCCATTGAAACTAATTGAGATAAAAATACTGGCGAAGAATTTTCTTCGTCTAAAAATAATATAATTTTAGACATATCAAGACCAACAGATAATTTTTGAATATTATTTATATCTTTATAATTTTTAATAGCGGTAATATCTAATATCATTTTATTAAAATAAAAATTCTTAAAATTAGATATTATTTCTTCTACTTCGAATTCTCCACTTAAACTTTTTATTACGTCAATATCTAAAGTACCAAGTTGACTTTGATATTTATTAGCAATTATAACATTCATATTAATCCTCCTTAAAAATCAAGATTATTTAGTTAAATTAGGTAAATCATTAGGATAATAAATATCTTGAGATTGTCCTGAAATTTTAAATTTAAAATTAAAAACTTCACTTATTAAAGGAATATTAAAATCATAGAATAAAACTACATCGTAAATATAAACATTTTTTTCTCTTTGAATTCTTTTTATACACATTGTTTTGTCATCTGATAATTTAACATCCCCAACAACTTCTCCATAAGATTTATACCCTGTTCGATTAATTTCTGTAGCTTCGTCTTCATCAATATCTTTGCATTTGTCAGCATTTATTCCTTCTGCGCTATATCCAGATGTATTTAAATAGTTAGAAATAATATCTTTGTTTTTCTCATTAACTCCATTATATTTTTCAATAATAGATAACACTTCATTTTTAACTTTAAAAACTTTATTATAGCTAATTGCTAGAGATATAAAAGAAGTAAATAATAATACAAAACCTAATACTAATGCATAAATCCATGCTCCACCAATTGATTCTCTCATTTAATCTACTCTCCTTTTTATCTACAAGGTGTTGTAGTATCTGTATTCCAATCTTCACTATATGGTAAATTTTTAGTTGTCCCTGCCATTTCAAAATTTAAAAGATCCCCAAAAATAGGTAAATCAAAGCCCCAGAATACATAAACTTTATAATAAACTTTATGAATATCAGCATTATTTACATTACTATGATGTTGGCAAATAAAATAGTAAGCATTATCTTTCATATCTGTAGATGCATTTCCATCAATATTATACCCTTTACAATTATCTTTATCTTCATCGGCTGGCAATTCGTCTATATTGGACATTTTTCGATAGCCGACATCTTGTAAATAATCACTAATTGCACATTTAGCAGCACGCGGTGTTTCATAATATTCTAAATCTTCAACAATTTGATTCTTTATTTTAAATGCTTTTCCGAAATTTATGGCATAACAAATAATAGCTGCAAAAAGCAGTATAAATACAATTACAATTTGTGTAAGCCATCCAGCTCCATAAGATTCTCTCATTTACTTCACTATCCTTTGTAAGGGCATTTGCCATCTAAGTCATAAGTTTTTGGTTCTTCACCAGATTTTGATGAAGTATATGAACAAGAAATATAATAACCATCTTTAACATTATTACCATTTTCACCATACTCACAATTTGCTTTATTACAAGCAGTATCACTATCAAAACTATTTTTTATACTAGGCCAAAAAAAGCCAAAGAAAAAAGAAGCCATAGCAGCTATGGCAATAACGACAATTACTGTCATATTTAATTCACCAGTTGCTTCTTTCATATATTATGGCCTCCTATTTTTTAAAGATTTTTGCTTAATCTACTATCCTATTTTATTATTTGCTTGAGAATTATTTGCAGAACTCATACAAGCATCAAAACAAGACATTCCACTACTTTCATTAGGACATTTTGTAGAACAAGTATTTTCAGCTAAACTTGTTTTGATTGCTGGCCAAACAAAAGCATAGAATATTGCCGCTATTGCAGCTATTGCAACAACAGTAATTACTGTCATATTTAATTCTCCAGTCGCCTCTTTCATTTAATACATTCCTCCTTATTATATACATATTTATTATACCTAGATTTTTTTGTTTTATCAATAATTTTGGTTTTTTTATAAAGTTATTTACAAAAGTTTGTAAACTTTTTAATTATAAATAATATTATGGAACTAAAAATAGTAGTTAAAGATATAATTAAACCTAATTTAAAACCTTTTGGTAGATAATTAATTTTAATTTTATGTTTTCCCTTAGTTAAATTTATAGAAATAAAAGTATTAAATTCTTTATTTACTTTGTTTTTTTTATTATCAACTTTTATAATCAGACCATCATCATAAGGTAATGACATAAATAATTTTTTATTATCTTCTTTAACTATAACATTAGCACTCAATATATCTTCTTTATTTTCACTAAACTTTACTTCATTTCGGGAAATTTTATTTATAACATCTTTAAATTTAGAAATATCAAGTATATTTACTTGCAAATCATTAAAAGTTTTACCATTTATTTGTGATGCTTTATCAAATGAATAATTAATACTAACTTTATCACCTTTTTTAAGATATATTAAATCATCTTTATTAACAATTGCATCATTTACATAAATTGTAGAAATTCTATGCAAATTCTCTGATATTCTTGGTGATAATATTCCCTCTGTATCAACTATAAAGTCATAGATAATTTCTCCTTTTTTATCTTGATCTTGTAATTTTAGAGTACCATCTTTATTAGTAGAAACATTATTATAGGTTATACTTTCATCAACATCATGATAAATATATGTTTTTTTATTAGCAAGATAAGAATATATTTTTTCTGTATTTTCAAACTTAGAATAATCAGTTAAATTTATTGATTTATTATTTTCTATTAAAAAGCCAAAGGGAAGAGCATAATTATTTTTTAAAATTTCATCTTCTATTTGATAATAATAATTGCTATTAGTATCAATAATATATTTTACATTTATTAAAGACAATAATTCTAATGATGGATAAGATATTTTAGTGTGATTTACAGTTTCATCTAAATTATCATTTACTTCTAAATATTTTGAATAAAATTCATTTATATTTTTATTATAAACGGAAGAAAAAACTTGCGGCGAGTTAAAATTCATAATCATGCCATTGTTTTCTTGTCCATCATTAAAATCATAAATTCGATAAAAGCTACTATCTAATTTTTTTATTTTATTAACATAATTTACTTTCCGATTTAATGTTTCAACTGTATCTTTATAGTAATTATTATTATCTTTATCTTCAGTTAAAAGGTAATAGCCATTATAAGTAATTTCCGTTAAAATCATAAATAAAATAATTAATATTTTTAATAATTGCTTATTCTTGTTACCTAATGTTGAAATTAAATAAAGATAAACTCCCAAATAAATTATCGATAGCATTGTAATAATGAATTTTAAATTACTTGGACCACTACCTTTTAGTTTTAGGGACATGCTAGTTAATATAAGGACAAAAAATACTAAAATTAATAATAGTTTAAAAAAGTTTTTCATTTTTAAATCTTTAATATTAATAAATGAATTATAAGCAATAATTATTAAAAATAAACTAAATAAATAAGCATACCTTGAATTCCACCATACTGGCCTTGCAAACATATTCCAAGCAAAATCAACAGCATTAAAGGAAAATGAGATAAAGAAAAATAAAATTATGGCTCCAACTGTTATTTTTTGCTTTAAAGAAAATTTTTTATTAAAGAAATACATTGCTACTAAAGCAATTATAAACATTGTACAGCCAATAACACATGTACCATCATTATAATTATCTGTTTTTAAAAAACTGGCTGGTGTAAGATTATAGAAAAAGGCTTCTAAATTTTTTAAGTTAAGGGCTAAATAATTTTCATCACCAAAACTTCTACCACTCAAAATTGCAAAACCGGATGGTATTAAAACAACCGCCCCAACTAAACCACTGATTAAAGATGCTAATAAAAATTTTAAAATGGTTGATAATTTATTTTCTTTTTTATTGACAATCTTATATATAAAATAGATGACACAAAATATACATATCATATATGCCATATAAAAGTTTATTAATATCATAATTGATAAACAAATTGTATACAATAGAATTTTATCATTATCAACTAACTTATCAATCCCTAAAAGGATTAATGGGACCATATAAAATGCATCACTCCACATAATGTGATAACAATAAACAATCGAAAAAGATGATAAAGCATATATAGTTGAAAAGATTAAAGAAACATTTAAGTTCTTTTTATTTACATTTTTTAAATATAAAAATAAACTCAAACCACTTAATCCCATTTTAAGATATATCAGTAAAACATAAAAACTGTAAACTTGATTACTCTTAAAAAAGATAAACAACAAATTTAAAGGACTTGACGCATACAAGTTAAAAATTCCTAAAAAATTAGAACCACATCCAGCATGTAAAGTATAAAAAAAGTTACCACCCATTTTTAATTTAGAAATTAATTCTATTAAAAAAGATGTATACTGCCCAAATGAGTCGTATTTATTTATTAATATATCTCCAAAAGGATAAATTTTAGCGACATAGCAAATATAAGAAAAGATTATTAAAGGTATAATAAAAGATAAAATATAATATATAATATTTTTTTTATTTTTTATCATTTATTTCACCTCTATTTTACTTATATAAATATTATAACAAAACAAAGGTTAACTTGCTATATAAAAAGCTAGTATTTCGTTACTAGCTAATATTTTTAAATATTTATTTATAAGATTATTTACTAAACATCATCAATAAAGATACAACTAGCAAGATCATTAAGCCAACACCGGTAATTACTAACATTTGCATTGTCTTTTTTTCCATTCTTTCTAGTCTTTCTTTATATTTAGTTTCTCTAGCTTTTTGTTGTAAGTTAGAAATAGTTTTAGAAAATGCTAATAATTGTTCTTGTTTTCTTTCTTGACGACCTAAAGATAAACGATATAAAAGTCTCATCATACGCATGGAATCTCTTACCGGATAATCTCTAGCAAATTGCATATAAGGCTCAATACTTTGATCCCCAGCATTAATTTCACTAATCATTTTTTGTAAACCTTCTTTAAATATAGCTGGAGCTGTTTCAATTGATTTTCCTATAGCAACGGGAACGGTATAGTGTTGAATTAAGATTTCTAAGTTCTTTAAATAATAAGGTAGTAATAAATCTATTTCATGTAATCTTCCTTTATAATAGGATTTAAGTTGAATATAATCCATTTTAAATACACCAAATGCTATACCTATTGCTAACAAAAATTTAATATAATCTAAGCTAGCGATAAAGAAAATTAAAACCACAAAGAAAGTTAATATAGCATTTTTCATTCTTTTTTTAAATAAAACATCTGGATCTCTTTCTGGACCATATTTAGCATGAACATAAAAGTCAAAGTCATCTTCTTTTAATTTTTCAAAAATGTCATTATTTTCTTCAATAAATTTATTAGTACTAATTCGTCCTGTATAATTCATTATAAAGAATATGGCAATGCCTAAAAATATTATTTCTATATACATAATTATTCAGCCCCCACATCTTCATTATAATACTTCTCACCTTTTAAAAGGAAGTAACAATTAGCGATAATTATGGCATGAAGTAATAAATTAACATACCACAATTTAGCAATTTCTATATATGAATCATGACCTAATAATAGTTGCATAGCAACAACTAGGAAAAATAATACAAAACCAAAAGTTAAAAATCTTTTATGGAAATTTTTTCTGTCCATTCTATCACGATAAACACCTTCAACAAGTGTGTCAATGTCCATAGACATATTTTCTAAAGATTCTCCAGAATCTTTAGCACCTTCATTAGTAATTTGTAAAAATAATTGATGCATATTTTTTACCATATAAAATGGATATCTTTGATTAAAGTATTCTATAGATTCTTCAATTGTACCATTTTCATAAGATAAGTCTATCATCTTTTTTAAATCACTTAATACAGGTTCTTCTATAATTCCAGAATCTCTTACTCCTTCTAATGATTTTACAAAAGACTGAGTAGTATTAAATTCCATTATAGTGTTTGTTGTATATACTTGAATTTGTTCAAAAATATATTCACTGTAAACTCTTTTGCATCGAAGTAAAGCTAGATATGGTACAAAAGAAATAGCTGCTACAGCATAAATAATGGCAATAATTAAATTCCAAAAATATAAAAAAGCAACTCCACCAAAAAATACACCCAAAATAACTACTTGAGTTAAATATTGACGTGGGGTATATTCTTGACCAAGTTCTTTTGCTTTTTCTCTTACTTCTTTAAATCTTCCTGGGGCATATTTGTTATAAGCTTGTGTAATTTTTTCTATAAAAAACTTAGATGTTTTTTCACCTGTATTAGTTCTATAGGTAATTACAAAAGCTGCAATTATTAATAAAATAATTAATACCACAAATATTCACCCACTTTCTAATTTTTATTACAATGTTTCAATATTATTTAATCTTAAAGAATTTAGTAAATCTGCTGAATCTTGAACTGTAGTATTATTTTTTAAAGGTTCAGTAACAGTTTCTGAAACACTATTTTCTTGATTTACATTTTCTTCTGTACTTTCATTATTAGCTTCATTTGTTCCAAGATGGAAAGTATCTTCGTCTATTTCTACATTAGAAATACTAAAGTAATCTAATAAATGCTTAGTTGGATTATTTAAACTAATTTTTCCATCTAAAGTCTTTTTATAAATTATATTACTTTTAGGTTTATTATCATCATCAACATAAAATTCACAAACTTCAATAATCTCTCTTTGAAATCTATTTAGTTCTTTAGAAAAATAACCTTTTACATATATACCAATTTGAACATATCTATGAATTGATGCTAAAAATTGATCAACATCTTGACTACTTTCAAGAAGTGAGTACATACGCATGGGAATTGATGATGCTTTATCAGCATGGATTGTTGATAAAATATGATGTCCAGATGATATTGAGTTACGAACTGCTAATACAGCTTCAGCTGAACGAACCTCAGACAATAATATCCATATGGGATTCTGTCTCATGCAGGTAACTAAAACATCAGTATATGAAGCAATATTATTAGTTTTCATAGCAACTATGTCTCTATGAGGAAATATACGATCTAAGTGTAATTCCAAAGTATCCTCAATAGTAATGATTTTTTCATTTTCCATAGTATTTGAGGCCAAATATTTAACAAGTTCTGTTTTACCTGAACCAGTTTCACCACTAACTATAATATTGCATCGCGCATGGACACATTTTATTAAAAAATCTAATAAATCTTTTGTAACATATTGCTCATCAAGTAATTTTTCTCTATTTAATCTAATCTTGGCAGGAGTTTTACGAATAACCATCGCAATTCCATTAGTAGCAATTGATTCATGAATAAAATTTAAACGAAGCTCTGTACTTTCAGCATCCAAAAATGGTTCAGCCATATTAAATGTTTTTCCCATAACATTTGAACATTGGAATGCTATTTTTTCTATTAAAGCATTATTAATAGCTGGATTTTCAATTCGATAAATTCCTTTATCCAAAGTTTTAAGCCAAAGTTGTCCACCATTATCATAAGAAATATCGGTAATATTGTCTTCTTCTAGGTACTCCTTTAAAGGGCCAAAATCTATTTGTGAAAATATTGCTTCGTTCATTATATCATCCCTTTTTATCCTTTTTTATTATTCGCTGCTACTTGCCTTTTTTGTACTACTTGTTTTTTTAGTACTACTTGTCTTTTTAGAACTAGTAATTTCGGTTGTATCTTCATCTTCTGCTTCATTTACAGAATCTTCTGTCGTTGTAATTTCTGAATCAGGTATAGTTGCTGCTTTTGATAAGATGAAATCTCTTAGGTAATCATTAGCTACACTAGTTTCGCCTGGATCGGCACTATAGGAAGCATTTCTTGGTACTGGAGAAATTTCACAACCAATATATTCTGCTTTCTTTAATAGCAAGAACATATCATCAGTTACAGCAAATAGTAATTCAGCTGGGGTTCTAGTTTCAACAGTTGTTTCAAATACATGATTACCATTACTATCTTTTACTGCTAAAACTTTAATACTAGAAATTAATTTTCCAAAAATAACTTTTCCTGAATCATCAGTAGCTTTTAAATACAAATCAATATAATTATCTGGATAAATTGAATTTCCGTATGTAGAATGTTGAGTAACGTCTAGACTAAATATTGTATATCCATCAGGGATATTGGCAAAAGCTGAATCTGGCATTTCACTTTTACTAATTAAATATGATGTGTAAAACATACTATTTTTTGCAATACTCGTACCAAAAGATACATATTTACCAACAATATTACTAGCTGAAGTTTCCAAATTATCTAATGATTCGATAGAATTTCTAGGTAATTTGATATAAGTCAACATATCTTCGGTTATTTTCGTACGAGAAGCAATTTCTTCTTTTGCAACAGGAACAGAAACTAATTCTAAAGCATTATTTACACGCCAAGTGTAACCAATATATAATACAACTATTCCTAATATTACACCTATAATTGTAACGGTGTTTTTATTGCTTAAAAATCTCTTAATTGCAACACCCATCTTTATCCTCCTTTTTTTATTATGATCTATTTTTCATATTAATTTGTAAAACTGATGATAACTTATTAACTGAATCTAAAGAATTTTCATCACCGTTAATAGTAAATGATTTAGATTTACTAGTAACCTTTACACTAACCTTAGGTGGAGCTTCATAAATATCATAGAAAGATATTGTATAATCTTTTGATAATGATGCATTTTCAGCAAATCTTTTAATAAAGCTTTCCATGAATACTTCTTTATTAATTCTTAGTTCATCATAGTTTTTATAATAACTATAATCAACTGCATCAGCCATAGCTGCTTCAGTAGTTTCTTTAATTAAGTAATAATCTTGAGTATTAGTAGTTGTATAACTTTGAACAAGCATTAATATAACTACAACTAAAATTCCTAATAATATTAACCAATAGCCCCAATAACTTTCTTTCATTCTTTATTCACCCCTTTTATTTCCATATTGAATAACTTTTTTCATTAGCATATGCTACATATGAATCTTCTAATTTTTTCTTTTGTTCATCAGTAATATTATTTCTGATAAATTCACTTGTACAATAATATAGATTAGCATCTTCAGACACAACAGTAGGACTATTACTAGCTGTATCATAACCTTTAGTAACTAATTGATCACAATTAATACCTTCTAAATTTACATAAGATTTATTTTTTTCTATACTATCTTTTATTTCTTTAATTGTATCTGAGTCAAGAGTAATTGTATAAATAGCATTATCATCATCAAAAGTTTTACCAGCTTGTGATACTTCTTCAATAGCTTTTTTAGTATCTAAGCCTTTTTGATTATCCCAGTTTTCACCAATAGCAGTAGTTGTTTCTGTATCTAATATTGTATCAGTTGTAATATTTGTGTATACAAAGTTTAAACCAGAACTTGATATAGGTGTTGTACTTTTTTCAACAGTAGTTCCATTTTCTATACAAGTACAAACTTCACTACAGTAAGCACTAGATGCTTTTTGACTTTCTTCAACTTCTTTTGTACATACATATGAACAAGTACTTGTTGAGTTTTTACAATCTTTTTTACTAATCACATATCGACAACTATAAGAGTTATTACATTCTGGATTAGTAAATGATTTATTTATAGATGATTCATCAAAATTATAATCATCTACTGTTATGGAGTAATTATACCCAGCTAGATTTTTATATTCATCTTCTAAATAATATTTATTATCTGCCTCATTATAATATACTTTTTGAGCTTTAGTTGAAAATTTAATTGGGAATATATGACCATCTTTACCAATCATTTTAATATTCTTTTTATCAGCATCAGAAGCATCATTATATGATTTTACTACTAAATCGCTAAATAATGTTCCATTATCTTTACTATCATTTGCAAGAGCATAGAATTGAGCATTTGTTATTCCTACATAATATGTTGTAGCAGGAGTATAAATATATGTTTTAGTAGCTGTAGTTTGATAAGAATCAGTTACGCCACTAACTGCGACAGGTTCAGAAATACTTGAATCCGTATTCATTGTATTCCAGAATCCTTGATTATTAATTTTTTCATCATAAGTAAATCCTAATGATGGAGCAGCAGCATAATAATCGTCATTATCTTTACCACTACTAATAGCAGTTTTTACAGCCTCTTCAGTTCCATTTACTGTACAAATTTTATTAGTTTTAATTTTAATTCTATTATCAATTTTTCCATCTGTACTATTTTCAAATTTTAAATATTTAGTTACTCCTAAAGTAGTATTAATACCTGTATCAACTACACCTTCTTTATATGTTATTTGATATGTTTCATAACATACTGCTTCAAGTCCTGCATCTTTATAGGCTTTATCTTGAAGTTTGTCTTTTTGATCATAAGATGCACAAGCAGATAATTGTAGTTGACTTAAATCAACATTATAAAAACCTTCATTAGATTTATAACAATCTGTTTCATTAGCGCAAGTTGGTTTGTTTGTACTAAAATTACATGGTGGGCAAGCAGCATTATAGGCATCCTTATCATTTACATCTTTATAAGTTGTTTCATTCCATGTTCCACCTGATTTTAAATTACAAGCTCCACTGTTAATTGCACTAGCTGGGCTTGAACAATCACAAGGACAATATGTTGTATATGCTTCTTTTTGGGCTTCAGTACCATATTTTTCTAATAATCCCCAAGTAGTTGCATCAAATTTTTCACCAGTTTTAGCATTCTTAACAACTACACCAGCTTTTATATCAGCTTCTGATATATTACATTTATCGGTAGTTTTACATGCTTTTTTAGTATATTCATTACAAGCAGTTCCATCACCTTTATCACATTGTTCTTTTAAGTAATCACAATCATTTGTCTTTTTAAAACATGTTTTTTTAACATTTGCTTGATTTACTTCTGTATTTGCTTTAGAAGGATCATATTCATATCCTGCATATTTTGTATTTTTATAATCAGCACAAACTTTGTGAATAAAGCATGTTCTTTTTACAGCTTGTTTAATAGTTTCATTTTTGCCCTTAGAAACTTTTTTATCATCACTATTTGAATTATATTTATAATTTGGCCACTCATTTTTATATTGTTTTTTATAAGATTTACAACTATTTTTTTCAGCCTTTTTAAAACATTTATTTATAATATCAGCTTTTTTAGGATCAGTTCCAATAAATGTATCCGCTTTGTTTTTATTATAAGTATAACCATCATAATCATTATTTTTATAATCTTTACATTGTTTTCTTTCTTTTGTTGTTATGAAATAATATTTCTGATAACTTGAACCATTAACTGGGTAAGCATAATATAATGTATATAAATTTTTCATATCGGAAAGTTTGCCTAAATTAGATTTATTAGTTGCATTTTTATATAAATCTACAGCAGCATTATAGTATCCACCAGTCCAATATGGAGTACAAGAAGATTTTCCTTCAATTCTTTTTAATGAGCACTCATAAATATTATAATTGCCATGATTCCAAATACCATCGGTATCTAGCTTACCATATTTTTTAGCAACTAGACGAGCTGCTAACAATTTAGTCTGCCATGTACTTTCACTTTTTAGTACCCAAATCATTGAACATTCAAAACTATTTTTGTTGCTACAATCATTAGATTTTTTTATACTTTTTACATTTACGGCGCTATCATCATTTCTCATTGGAGATATACAATACATTTGAATATTTTTACCTTCGAATGTTGCATATTCTGGAGATGAAACAAAAATTCCAGTTCCATTATTGGATGTTGCCCAATGCCACATACTTGAATCGGAAGTATAAGAAATATTTATACTAGCTTTAACATTTACTGTTATAAATAAACTAAATATTACTAGTAATAACAATTTTAATGTTTTATTTTTTTTCATTTTCTTTTCCCCCTAACAATAACTCCTGTAACTATAGTTATAATCGCTAATAAAATTACAATTGATATTAAAATTAATTTAATATTATTTATTTTGCTTTTATTATCTTGTTTTTGTTCTTTTTCCTTATATTCATCAGGAATTTCATTTTTGATGTTAACATTATTTTTATTGGCATAATCTTTGGCTTTTTTATAAAAGTCATCTTCAGATATGCTTTCATCTACCCATTCCTGGCAATACTCAAAATCTGGTATTTTAGCACATATATCACTTTTTGTACTTACATATTCGTTAACAAGTGGTGTTTTAAGTTTTATAGTTTTTAATAAACAAGAATTACTTTTTGAATAAATATTAATTGTATAATTTACGCTGTAAAACACTCTTAATGATTCATATGTTAAAGTACCATTTTGAAACTTGTCGGCATTTATAACATCCTTTTCAGGATATGTAGTTTGACCTTCTTCAGCATCAAAATTATCATTATAATCATTACTAATTTCTACATACATATCATCAGTTAAATTATTAACAATCAAATTATAATAATAACCTTTAGGTGGTGCTACTGTCCAATCCGACTGACTACATTCTTTCCCTGGACATGGATCATAATTTTCGTCTGTCTCATTTTTTAATTCATACTTTGCTTTTACATTTTTAGCAACAGTTTTATCAGAGCATTCAGCAGCATTAATACTTAATACGCCGAGCATAAAACATATGCAAAACAACGAAAACATCTTGACTTTTTTCATTAATTTCCCTCCAATATTCTCCTACAATAATCTATTATTAGTATAACATAATTAATAAGTTAATGTAAATGGGTAAATAAAAAAAGACTTAAAAAAGTCTTATTTATTATTTCTTTTATTTTTATTAATTATAATAGCAATAACACCTATAAATAATACTATAGTTATAGTTGTACTACAAATATTATTTTTTAAAAAATCTAATATTTTTCCTCTTATAGTCATATCGAATTCTGAAACGGGCTTCATTTTATGTTGCTTACGATAAATATTTACATTTTCATAAAAATCAGAATAATCGATATCGGTCTCATAAAAGGGCTGACACATTTCAAAATCAGGAATTTCTCGACACTGATCATCCAGATAATATTTATTTAATTTAGGAGTTTTTAATGTTAAAGTTTTTAATTTAGTTTTGGAACAATTTTCATCTTCTGAATATACATCAATAGTAAATTCTACTTCCTTATTAAATTTAGTCCATTCATAAGTAGCAGTACCACTTTTAAATGAACTGGAAGTAATCTTTTTTTCTTTTTTATTAAAATCATTTTTTACTATGATATAATTTTTATCATTAAGATTACTAACATTAATAAAGTAATGGAAAAAAACTTCATTATCTTTTAGTTTTTTATTATCTTTTAATACACTAAAATCTTCTCTGTAAGTATAATCTACTCTAACATCATTGGCATTACAAAAATCTTCCGCATTAATTGTATTAATATTTAAAAAACTAAAAATTCCAAAAATTAATATTAATAAAAACTTTTTCAAAATAATCACCCCATAGTTGCTTTTTAGTATAGCATAAAGCTTTTAAAAATAAAACCCAAAATTAAAAGAATTTTTAAAAAATTCTTTTAATTTATTTCCACGCTGAATAAGTACCAGTACTACTATCATAATATGCATAATATTTAATATTATTTGCTATTTTTGTACTATATTTTAGTTTTAAATCATCTAAAAATGAGCTTTCACAATAATATAAGTCAGGAATGTCTTTTCCGTCAACTTTATATGTTCCAGTACAGTTTGGTGAAGTAACATATTGTTTGCCTGTTTGATTCTTAATATAATTTACTAATTCAGTATCTAATTTAATAGTATAAATAGCATTATCATCATCAAAAGTTTCACCTTTGTGAGAGGTTTCTTCTATTTCTTTTATAGTTTTTTCTCCTTTTTCCGTTAACCAATTTTCACCTATAGCAGTTGTAGTTTTTTTATCAAGAACTGTATCTGTTGATATCGATGTATAGACAAAATTTACACCACCTTTAGGATCTTCTCCTGGTGAATTAGGATCAGTTGGATCATCAGGACAATAACAAACTTCTTCACAATCATTTTCATTATTACAAACTAAACTACATACACTTGTATTCTTTTTACAATCATTATCACTTACAAGATAATTGCAAGCATATTGATTAGAGCATTCATTATTATTAGCTTGATTATATGATGCTTTGTAATTCAAAGCTTTTTCATTCATATTATAACTTTCAACCCACATTAAATATTCATATCCATTTTTATTATAACCAGTACTAAATCTTATTGGAAAGACATGACCATCAGTATCAGAAGGTCCAATTTTTCTTACATTACCCTTATCACTAGCATTACTTTTACTTTCAAATGCGCTACCAGTAGTGTTAGTAGATGTCTTAGAAAATTCAGTAGATTTAACAGGAGTTATATAACTATATTCTGATTTTTCTACTTTTCTCGTTGGGTCTTTAAAAGTATCGCTAGATTGATTAGGATCATATTGGAATTCCGCTTTAACCAAATCTATTGCAAATGAAGTAGTTGGAATATAATTATACCTAACCGTAGTAGTAATAGAATTTTCATTTAGATTAACCGTTGGATTTAAATAATTAGTACTATCTACTCTAAAAGATTGATTACGAACTTTTTCATAATAATCAAAACCAAGATCTGGTGCCTTAGGGTAATAATCAGATTTATTATCTTTTTCAGATAAAAAATTATTAACTTCATTATCTTGATAAACAGCATATGAATAAAAAGCAGTAATACCTAAATTAGTACTTCCATCAGCATTTGTGCTTTTAGATATAGTATTTGCTGCAGAATTAGGTTTAATTTCAATTTCCTTATAAAAATGATTTTCTCCACTTATAGGATCAGGTTTTACAACATATTCTTTTAAAGATCCATCATTATATTTTAAATAAATTCTGCCTACTCTTTTAAGAGCATTTTCATCAGTAGACATATTTAAAGTAGGATAAGCATTACCATCGGGGCTACCTAAAGGATAAAAAGTATAATTAACACCATTATTTTTATTGTTAGTCGACCAATACCATGAAGTTATATTATTATTATTTTTTTCTATTTTATAATATATCACAGATTTATCATTTGCCATTTTATAACTAATTTTTATGTCGCTATTATCTTCATTAGTTGCATTAGTTGGAGCGCTATAAGGTGACATATTTGGCTCGTTTTGATTTGGGTCAAATAATGATGTACTATCAAAGTCTACATCTCCATAAATAATAGTATTTGTAGAAGAAATATAAGTAGGTGAAACCTTAAATTGTTGAGAAGACCCATTGCTATAATTAACTGTTATAGTACCTGTTCTTGTTTTATCTCCACCACTTTGGCTAAATCCCAAGCTAGCTCCATCATGTAGCTCATTAACTGCTGTGGTAGTATGAAAATAATCTGTATCCCAATATATACTAGTAGGAACTGTTTCATTTTCTACAAAATCTGCTGTATCTCCTTCGTCTAACCAACATGTCCTTGTTGCTTCAGCACTGACCCTATTATTATCGTTATTAAAATTCAAATATGTAGCAATACCGAATGAAGTATTAATACCCGTCGAAAATGTAGCAGCATTATAATTTATTGAATAATCTTCTTTACATATTGTTGGAACTCCATATATCTCTGAAAAATTTTTTAAACTTTTCCCAGTTCCATTAGATAAAGTAGATAAACATGCTTTAATTTGTAACATATTACCACTTAAGTCAACTTTATTATCAAATCTAGCATAGTCCTCACAAGTTTTTGGAGTTGTACTATCTGCTGTAGCTGTACATGTATTTGTTCCTGGTGTTTCACCATCAGTAGGAGGGTTGTCAAATGACTCACAAGGTGGACATTGCATATTATAATAATCCATAGTATCTGAATTATCAGTTTTTAAAACTTTGAATGTTTCTTCATCCCATTTTCCAGTATTTATAGTACATCCTGTTTCAATTGCTTTTCCACCGCTATTACAATTACATTTACAAGCTTCTAAATAATCGTCTTGAAGATCTTCATCATTTTGATTAATACTACTATAAGCATCGTAATTAAATGTACCTGCTTTTATCCTATATGTACTTGATGAACTTACTCCAGAAAAACTTGAATTACAATCGTATTCGGTTCCCTCTTTATAACATCCTAATCTTATTAAACTTCCTTTTAAATTTTCGTCCCCTACTTTTGTGACTTTTATATTTGCATTTTGTTTATTATACATATAATTTTTTCCATTATAAGAAAAATTTCCTAAAGATGTATAATCTGCACAAGTTGCAGCTTTCATACAATCTGTTCTTAAAGATGTACAATATTCATTATCTTTGGATGGATTCTTTAGACATTTTTTTGCTTCATTCACTTTTTTATTATTAACTTTTTTAATAACTGATGTATTAGCTGCTTTAGATTTATATTTATATCTTGGATAAACTTTCCCTTCCCCAGGTCCAAGCGTGCCAATATCTTCCTTATAATCGCTACAAGTTGTTTTCTTTGAAGTTGGGGGCTTAGTATTATTACACGCTTCTTTATTGGCCGCTTTTATCCATACTATACCAGTACCATAAGCTTTATTTTTTAAAAAAGTATCTGCAGATTTTGGTTTGTTACTACTAGTAACTTTTTTTAGCCCTTTAAACTTTGTAGATAAACCATTAGATTTAAACTCAACCTTACTAGCATATAAATATCTACTCATTTCATAATATCCTATATCGTTTTTAGGATTTATTTGCTGCATAAGCTTAGCTATTTCAGTTACAGTGCCAAACCAATATTCTGCTCCTTTAGTTACAGTAATCATTGGTTCAACCAAAACAAAAAGTTCTCCATCAGTTTCGCAAGCTAATTCACTTAAATCATTTTTATTTCCCCACCATTGTTTTACAAAATCATTTATTTTATTATATCCTTTACTATTTAACTTATTAAAATAATCTACCACAGATTTATAATTACCCTCTAAAACTTCTTGATTTTTAATTTTAATTGTTTTATTTATAGGACTGTTATTATTAAATGAACTTATTGTATCAAATATTCCCTTTTTATTTTTAAAAAAATCTTCATAATAGGTATTTCTATTTTTAGAAAATGTACCATAATAGCCATAGTTTGGATTTAAAGATTCATCACAATTACTGGATGTATATCCACAACCAAGATATCGATGAAATTGTGGTTTTTTACCACTAACAATTAATGCTCTGTTATATTTTTTGTTAGAATAATATAAAACGCCTTGAACAACTATTTTATTTTCTCTATTTGCAACAAAATCTTTACTTTCTCCAATAACTGTTCCTTCTGCATCTACTAAAGTCATTCTAAAACCTGTAACTGGTGATGCTTTCAAAATAATATAATCGCCAGTTCCACTTCCACCACTTCCAGAAGAATAACCACCACCTGCAGAACCATTAATTGATGCACCATTACCAGAGACGGCATTAACAAAATTTATACCAATGAAAAAAGAAATAAACATTAAATTAAAAATAATTAATTTATTTATTTTTTTCATATTATCACTTACCTTAATATTATTGTATCATTGCCAATTTAAAAAAACAATTTATTTTAAAAATTTTAATTTAAAAAAAAATTAACAAAATTAATTGTTAATTGATATATTATTTTATTTTCATTCTCTTTCTAATCATAATTACTATACCAGTAATTAATGCTATTACGATAATGGATAATCCTGTATATAGAAGATTTTTTTTGTTGCTTTTATAAATTTGAACTAATTGTTCTTTTATATTTTTTTCATCCTTTTTATTTTCTTTAGAACTTGAAGTTTTTATTTCTTCTAAACTTTCAATATATGAATCTAATTTATCAGAGAATTCTTCATAAGTGACATTGGTATTATAAAATTTTTGACATAATGAAAATTTAGGATAATCAGCACATTCTGAGCTTTGAGAATATTCATTGTATTTTGGTGTAACTATTTGTTTATTTAAAATTACTTTATCTAAACAATTACTATTTTTTGATTTAAACATTAAAGTATAAGTATTTTGAGTATATGATGAAAGATTAGGAATATTAATTATGCCATTTACAGCATTATTTGTTGTATAGGTAGTTTTAGGTGTTCCAGGGATTCCATAAACTTCTAAATAAAGCAAATCGCTCATATTGTAAACATTAATTGTAAATTCAACTGACACCCCGTTGATCATTCTTTCGTCCTGAATTTCTTTATAAGTATAACCCGTTTTAATTTGACTAGCCGCTCTTGAAAGTTCTATATCTTCTTTATCAGAACAGTTGTCAGTTATAGCTTTAGGAGATAAACTTAAAAATAGAAAACTAATTATAAATAAAGTTAAATATTTTATTATTTTCATTTTAGTCCCTCCTTATTTTAAATAATTATATCAAATTTAGTTGATTATTGCTATAATTTTTTAGATATGCTATATTTATTTTAATGAGGATGGTAATATGAAGCAAATAGAAGACAAATTTAAAAATTTTTCTTTATATTTATTTTTAACATTTATGTTGTTTTTATTACATATTTTTATTCCTTCTTTTTTATATGGGATAGTTAAAAATTTAAATATTTTTTATTTAAATAACAAACTTATCTACAGTTTAGTTATGATAGTAATTTGTCTAATCGAAATGATTTTATTTTCTTTAATTTTTAATAAGGAAATAAAATCATCAACCAAAAAAAATTTAAAAAAAGATTTAAAGTATCATTTGAAATTTTGGTTAATTGGTTTAGTTTTAATGATTTTATTTAACATTGTTATCAATATGATATTATTTAAAGGATCAACTGCTACAAATGAAGATTTAAATCGTAAATTTTTATCAACTTATCCAATATATTCCATTTTTTCATTAATTTTTTATGCTCCTTTTTGTGAAGAATTAATTTTTAGAGCTACTTTAAAAAAAGGATTTAAAAATATTATTTTATTTTCTTTAATATCAGCTTTATTATTTGGAGGAATACATGTTTTAGAAAGTGTTTTTACTGCCAGTAGTTTAAAAGTGTTTATTAATCAATTATTATATATTTTACCTTATGGTACTTTAGGATTTTGTTTTGCATATGCTTATTTTAAAACTGATAATATTAATGCCGATATATTAACTCATATAATTCATAATTTATTTGTTTTAATTATTGTTCTAATAGCTTAGGAGGAACTATGACAAAAAAGAAGAAGAAAAAGAAAACTAGTTTTTCATTATTAATTGTTTTAATCCTTTTTGTAGCATTAATATTTGTTCTTGCCAAATATTACTATCCTAAGGGACTAATAGTTAAAGAATATGGAATAAAAAATAACAAAATTGACTCATCTTTTGATGGTTTTAAAATAATTCATATTTCAGACATTCATTATAAAACAACTGTTTTTGAAAGTGATCTAGTTAAAATATTAAAAGAAGTTAATAAATATAAACCCGATATCATTGTATTTACCGGCGATTTATTTTCTGATGAAGTATCTTATAATGACAAAGATATTGAAGATTTAAACAATTTCATGTCATCCCTAGATGCTAACATAGCTAAATATGCTATAAATGGTGAAGATGATGCTGATAATCATTTTGAAACTATTATTTCCACATCTGGTTTTAAATTATTAAATAATACTAATGATCTTATTTATTATAATAGTAATAAACCAATTTTAATTGGAGGAGTTGATGTTGATAATCCAGATTATGAAAAGGCATTAAATACCGATAAAGAAAATCTATATAAAATATTACTATTGCACATGCCAGACAATGTTAAGAATTTTAATTTAAGTAATACTGATTTAATTTTAGCAGGACATTCTCATGGGGGCCAAATAAGAATTCCTTTCGTTGGTCCAATATGTAATTTTGAGGGCGCTAAAATATACAATAATGAATATACTAAATTAAATAATACCCAAATGTATATTTCCAGTGGTATAGGCACTTCCAAATATCCTTATAGATTTTTATCTAAACCATCAATTAATTTATATCGATTATATAATAATTAACAATTTTTAAATCCCTACATACATTATTATGAAAGGGGTTTTTATTATGCGTTATTACCCATATAATTATCCAAATAATAATTTAAGAGGTGGATTCTTTTTTCCATTTTTAGTTGGTGCTGTAACTGGAGGAGCAGCAGTAGGATTAACTAGACCTCGTCCTATTTATAGTAATTATCGACCAGGTCCTTATTATGGCCCTGGTTATGGATATAATTACGGTTATAATTATTACTATCCAACTTATTATTAAAAAATTTAAAAAACCATAAATTTAAAATTTATGGTTTATTTTTTAGTTGTTTTTTTATTATTACTTTCTAATTTTTTAATTGTATCTTCTAAAACAGAAATTGTTTTTTCTCTTACATCATTAGCTGCTTTTTTTAAATAAGGTGTTCCTTTTTCTTTGGCATAATCTACTAAATCATCACATTTATCTAAAAGTTCTTTCCCTTTTTCTTTTGCAACTTTTAAAGCTTTTTCTTTATCTAAATCTTTTAATTCACTTTTTATTTGAGATATTTTTTCTTCTACATACTCTTTTACATCGTCTGCATCGATTGTTTTTAAGTAATCGATTAATTCATTGATTTTATTAGCAAGATCCTTTCTTGATTCTTTTCCTGACTTAGGCGCAAATAAAACTCCTAATCCAGCACCAAGTGCTGCTCCTGCTAAAAATTTTCCAAAATGTTTTTTGGCCATAATTTATTCCTCGCTTTCTATTTCTTCTTCAATATTTTCTAATTCTTCTTCTACTTTTTTTCTTTTTCTTTTTTTAAATACTTTAATAATTAATGAATGAATACCATCTACTATCCAATCAGATATTGCTGCTATTTTATCTGTAGTAAAATCAATTACGCTAAAAAAACCATCTAAAGTTTTAACTTTATTATTTACATCATCTACTACTTTGTTAACTTTAGCTAAAGTAGCAATTAACTTTATACCAATTATTATGCCAACAATTAGTAAAATTATAAGTAAGATATAAATTATAATTGGTAAAAATGTAGTTAAAAAAGCCAATCTTATTCACCATCCTTTTCATCATACATTGAATCAATTAAATTAAATAGGTCGGTTTCTAATGTGTCGTTTATATCCTTGTCTTCTTTTTCTTTTTTTACTTCTTCTTTTACTACTTTTTTGTTTTCTTCTTCTTTTGAAGTCTCTTCTTTTTTCACTTTTTTACTTGTTTTTTCTTCTTCTTTTTTTAGATTTTTAATATCTTCAATTATATTATCATTATTTTTATCTTCTATTTTACTTTCAATATCATCAATATTAATACTTAATGTATCAATAAGTAACTCATCCACTGTTTTGCCATTTTCTGTTTTAACAAATATTTCATCAGCATCTAAACTTTTATCTTGACCAAAAGCTTTTTGACGAACTTTATCAATATTTAAATCATCATTTTTATTTTTTTGAACCAAATCTTCTTTTTTATAATTTTTATCTAAAATACCATATACAGGAGAAATTACTGGAGATGGTTTAAATGGTTTGGTATTTCTTTCAAATGTAATTTCTTTTACTTCTTCTTTTTTAGGTACTGCCTTCTTTATTTCCTTTTTTTCTCTTTTAGGAACTTCTTTAATTTTATCCATTTGAACTTTAGTTCTTGATGGAATTTCCGGTTCTTCATCAAAAGCTAAAGGAAAAGGAAATGTTGGTTCAGATTTATATAAATCTCTTTCTTTTGTTTCTTCCTTTTTAGGAGGAATAATTTTTTCTTCTTTTATTTCTTCTTTTTTCTCTTTTGGTAACTCAAATTTTTTTTCTTCTGGTTGTTTGCTTTCTTTTAATTCCTTTTGAATTTTTCTTATTTCTTCTTTTTGATCAACTATTGGTATTTCTACTGTTTCTTCTTCAAATAAAATATCTTTTATTTTACTAAATAATCCCATTTTTTACACCTTCCTATTTAATCAAGTCCAAATCTGGTACATCTTCGGTTTCTTCATATTTATCATATTCTTTTATATAATTTATAAAATTACTTTCGTTTTTCTTAGTTTTAAAGATATTAAAATCCGTCTCTGTCCCATTAAAACTACCGTTTCCTATTAAATGGTTAATAACCTTATTATTATATTCGATAGAAGATAAAATGATCATTGAATTAGTTACAGTCTCATTTATATCTTTCTCTTCTACCATTACTTCTATTTTAGCATAATTATACATCATTTCAACTAAATATTTATCTTTTTGTTTATTAATTTCTAAATAACCGTATTTATTGTTATATATTATTTTATTTGAAAAATAAGCATCATAATTAATTTTATAGTCATTTTTGGCTTTGTTATTATAACTAATTATATCAACATATAAATAATAAATATATTTATTACTATTAAGTCTTTCATTATAATCTAAACTATCAATAACATTTAAATCTCGTGGTAAATAATATTTATAACCGCTTCTAAATTGGTTATTAATATTAATATTAGAATTTAGAACATCTTTTTCTATATCTTCTAAATTAGTATTATTAATATTAGCACAACCAGTTAAAAACAATAACGGGAAAATTATCAATAATATTTTTCGCATATACATCTACCCTTCTATAATTATATCAAAAAATAGTTATTTTTTAAATAATTATTTTTTGATTGCTTCTAAATAATTTATTTTATAACCTAAATCACTAAATTTTTTTTCATATTCAGTTTGAAAATTTTCTATATTCTCTTTATGTAAATCATAAGAAATATTAACAATATCATAGCCATAGTTTTTTAAATAGATAACACTATCATTAAAAAGATCAATATTATCAGTTTTAAAGAAAATATGTTTTTTCCCTTTAAATAAAGCATCATAAGTTTTAAGTAAATTTTCATGTGTTAATCTTCTTTTATGGTATCTTTTTTTAGGCCAAGGATCAGAAAAGTTTAAATAAATAGTATCTATTTCTTTTTTTATATATTTTTCTAAATCAGCAGCATCACATCTAATTAATCTTAAATTATCAAGCTCATATTCTTCTAGTTTTTTTATTGCTTTGCATATAACCCCATCATATTTTTCCACCCCAACAAAATTTATATTAGGATAATTAGTAGCCATTTGGTATATAAAATCGCCTTTCCCCATCCCAATTTCTAAACAAATTGGATTATTATTTTTAAAAATATTTTTTAATTTTATCGGTTTATCTAATTTTAATAAAATTTTACTATTTTTTAAAATTTCTTCTTTATTTTTGGGATTTCTAAGTCTCATTTTATAACTTCCTTTCCATGAAACAATAGTCAAAATAATCATATAATTTTATAGGGGGTGAAACTTTTTTATGAAAAAAAATCGAAATGCCTTTTTTAGTGAAGCAAATATGCAAACAAGTGGATTTATACCTCAACCAAACATGAATATGGGACCAAATATGGCACCTTATAGTGCTGCCAGTCAAAGTTCATCTTTTTACTCTGGACCAGCTAATTTTAATATGAATCAAGGATATAATAATAATCAAATTAGTTCAAATACTGATTATGACTCAAGATTATCTAGACTTGAAAGACAAATTAATAGATTGGAAACAAGAGTTAATAAACTCGAAAATACCAGTAATGTAACTTACAATATTGATGAAACGGAAATAAATCCTAATTCTAATATGTATATGATTTAACTTATCCTAAGTATGGATAAGTTTTTTCTTTAATTTATTTATAAATGAACTACCAAACACGGTATTAAATAATTTTAACTTAAATGATATAGCAATATATACAATACCACCAACTAAAGTATAAATAGTAATATATAGAATTGATTTAACTTTATTTAAATTTTCAAATGGCAAAAATATTTTTAGTATATAAAGTATAACTAACATAGATATTGTGGGTACTAATATTTTTAATAATGTTTTAAAAGTAGATTTATAATTCAAATTATTTTCTTTTTTCAATGTATGAAGTCCAATATAAGTTGATGTAATATAACCAATAGCAGTAGCAACTAAAGCACCATGGAAGGCATATAAACCAATTTTATGGAATAATACCATCAATGGAACATCTAATAAGGCGTTTAATATAAAACCTGATAAAGTTGTTTTGTAAACTAATTTAAATTTATTTAAACCTTGTAAAGTTGAGGAAGTAACCATATATAAATTTGTAAATAAAGCATTAATAATACTTACATTTAAAATAATTGGACCATAAGGGTTATTTCCATAAAATACTTGCCAAACTGGTTTAGCTAAAAAGGAAAGACCTAATACCAAAGGAATAGAAACCATTAATATAATTTGCAATGCTTGATTTAATTTACTATTAACATCATTCCATTTTTTTAAAGTAAAAGCCGATACAATATTAGGTATTAAACTTACAACTAATCCATTGGCAACAGCCACAACAATCATACTTAACTTACAGCTCCAAGTTGTAATTGAAGAAGTAATAAATTCGACAGAGGAAGCATTATAACCTAAATGCGTAAGAGTTCTTAAAATTAAAATCATATCAATGAAATTATAAATATTAGCAGCTACACTTATAATTATAAATGGTATTGCATAAGCGGCTATCTTTTTTAATATTTCTTTATTTGTTATTTTATCTTTTTTATTTATTTTTTCTAAATTTAATTGTTTTTTATTTCTTTTAATTTTTCCTAGTATGTATAAATATGCAACAATACCCGCAAAAAAAGCGCCCAAAATTGCAACACCTACAGCAAAGGTAGTTGATGTTTTAATTATTTTTATACAAAGATAACTTCCAACTAAAATAATAAAAACTCTTACTACTTGTTCAATAAGTTGGGAAGTTGATGAAGTTGAAATAAATTTATGTCCTTGTAAAAAACCCTTCGATACACTTAAAAAAGGAATAACTAAAATAGCCGGCGAAACACATCTTACGATGAAAGCAACATCATCAATAGTATTTCCTCCTTGTAAATTTCCCAGTATTAAAGAAGCAATTGGTTTAGCAAATATAAATAATAAGAAGAAAATAATAACAGATACTAAAGATATTATTTTTAAGCCAATTTGAAAAGCTCTCTTTTTAGCTTCAAAATAACCAAGCGTTTGATATTCATTAGTAATTTTACTCATGGCTGTTGGTATACCAGCTGAAGATATACCTAAAAAAATTAAATATATGTTATATCCATAACCATATAAGGCACTACCTTTTTGACCGACAATTGCATAAAAAGGAATTACATAAAGCATTCCAATTATCTTTATTAAAACTATTAACGCTGTAGCTATTACAGTTCCTTCCACAAAGGAATTTTTTTTCATTTCGCACCTCATTTTTCATCATAAACAATCATCGCTGAAAAACAATATATTTGTTCTTCTCCAAAAAGCGAAATTGCAACCTGATACTTGATATCTATTATATCACAAGTTGTAACTTCAAGAAAACTATTTATAGAATTTTCTAAAGCTTTTTCATGAGATTCATCAAATATTTTTACTTTCATATTATCACCAAAATTATTATAAAAGTTAAAGTTAAAAAATTTTGTCAAAAAAAGATAACCTATTATAGGTCATCTCCAAAGAAATCATCAAAGAATTGATCATCAGTAACAACATTTTCATCTACAACTACACTATCGTTATCAATATTTACCTTAGGTTTTGGTAAATCTTTATTGGAAACATTATTTTTAGTTGTTTCTTCTTTTTCTTTAAATGAAGCATCTTGAACTGGTAAATCCTTCTTAGGTTCTTCTTTTGGTGCTTCTTCAACTTCTTTAGTTTCTTCTTTTGGTTCTGGTTTTTCATTTGCTTGTTTCATTGCATTTTCTTTTTCAAGTCGTTCTTCTTCTTCTAATTTTGCAATTTGTTCATCAATTTTTTTCATTAGTTCGTCAATACCTGGATTACTTTGAGGACCATTTCCCATCATATCAGGCATTCCCATATTAGAATTCATATTAGGCCCAAATGGATTGGCGCCACTTGGCATACCAGATGGTCCAAATGGACTGGCGCCGCTTGGCATACCAGATGGTCCAAATGGATTTGGTCCACTACTTGGCATACCAGATGGCCCAAGGGAATTTGGTCCACTGTTTGGCATTCCATTTTGCATATTATTCATATTTTCAAAGAATTTCTTTTGCCTTTCTTCTTTAACAAACGATTTTAAATCAAATAAATCAACACCTTTAACTAGTCTGGTTGGATATTTTGATTCTTCAAAATTAATTCCCCAATCCATTTCAAAACTAGGTGTAAATTTAGTTTTAAATGGAGCCATACGCCATCTAATGATTATAGCCTCAAATAATTTTAGTTTTTGTAAATCAGTAATAGATACTAAAGGTGTAGAAACAGTTTTATCTTTTTCTTTTGATTTTACTTCTCCACACATTTTCGAAATTTCTTCAAGGGCTTGAAGTTCGGTAGAAATAAGATATATTAAGTTACCACAGTTACCTTTAATAGTTTCTGCTTTATTATTATAAACATCTTTAAGTTGAGCAAAGTTTTGAATTATAAATGTAAATCTAATTAATCTAGATCTAGCCGCAGTAACCATGGCATCAACATCATTTAAAGGCGGCATATTAGCAAACTCGTCAAGAATAAAATTAGTTCTAATTTTAAGTTTTCCCCCATTAGATTGAGCACAATCTACTAAAGTTTCATAACATTGCTTTATAAAAATAGTTGCAAGGGAATGATATGTTGTTTTTTCATCGTGAATAATTATAAATACAGCCGTTTTTTCTTCCCCTATTTTTCGCATATCAAAGTCACTATAAGATAACATTTCACTTAAATTTTCTTGAGTAGAAAATTTTCTTATTTTTTGTCTGAATACTGATAAAATACTTCCTCTTGTTTCAGTTGGGGCAGTTATGGTATTAGAAGCAAACGTATAAGGAGTTGAGTTTTCCCCTTTTAAAGAAAAATATTCTCTGGAATATGTTGAATTACCAGCAATTTTTTCTTCTCCAGCACTAGACATATAGTTTATTGAATTTATATTAATTTGGCTTTCAGAAGCATCTTCAAATAATCCAAGAGCAAGTCCAGCAAAATAATCGGCTGCACTTCTTTCCCAGAATGGATCATCTTTATTATTTGGATCATATAAAATATTTAAGGCAACATCATCTAAAAGTTCAACTGCTTTATCTCTATTTCCGGCTTTATATAAAGTATAAGGTAAAGTAAGCGGGTTCCAAGCGTTTCCTCTTTCTGGTTCACGGAAATTTAAAGTTATAATATTATAACCGCAATTTTTTAAATATTCGGCACTTTCTTTATAAAGCTCTCCTTTAGGGTCAGTAATTATCATTGACTCACCCTTTTTAGAAAGTAAGTTAACCATCGGTTTAACAATAAGTACAGATTTACCTGAACCAGTGGCTCCAATTACTAAGTTATGATATTCGCCATTATCAACCCACATACCTTTAGAATTATTAATAAGGGGAACTCCGGCATAATCTATATGACTAGCTTTTGGGTCAACTTTTTCGATATCTTTACATTTTTTTATTTCACTTTCTGTTGACCATCTAGAATAAGTTTTTTCTTCTTTTTCACCTATTCTAAGTCCTACTCCTTTTCCTTTTTCTTTATCAAATATATAAGTTGAAACACTTGTAAAAATAAGGATTAATGCCATAGTAAAAAGAGTTAACGTAGCAGCAAAGTAATCTTTGGTAAAAGCTGGAAATGGATTTAAACCAGCAAAAGAACCAGTAGCGGAAAACTCTGATATATTAACAACAACGATTGCACAAATATAAAGTAAAAAAACACAAAAAACAATAAACATTGTTAAATCTTTTTTAGATACTCTAAATTTCATAGTATCCCTCCAGCACTTCCTTTAATAAATTATACTAAAATAAGGATAAAAATACAATATTATTTCTCGAAAAAATAAAACGAAATATTTTATATTTTTTAATTTTTTTCTTTTTTTATTCTCTATAATAATTAAAATTAATATTAAAAATATAATTATTAAACATTTTTTTAATACTTTTTTCAATTATTACATTTTGATTTAATTTTTTAAAAAAATTATATTAAATGTCAAGAAAGGAAAAAGTATATGAAAAAAATTATTTTATTATTTAGTTTTATTGTAGTAATTTTAATATCATTTATTGAAAATGTAAGCGCTACTACATTTTATGAAGGAGATTATATTCCCGGTGATTATATTAAAAAAGAAAAAAATGGCATTAAAAAATATAAACAATCGAGATTTATAAGAGTTTCCAATAGTGCCAATGTAGCCTACTGTATTGAACCTTGGGAAACACTTGACACTAATGTTGATTACAATGAATTTGAAAGAATTAATAATTTATCAGATTTTGATAAACAAAAAATGGCTTTATTTGCTTATTATGGTTATGAGTATGTTGATAATAATATTAATCATAGTAGTTCTAAATGGTATACAATTGCTCAAGTATTAATACAAAGGCAAGCAGATAAAGAAAGTGATATTTATTTTACCGATAAATTAAATGGTAATAGAATTACTAAATATAGTGATGAAATTGCTGAATTAGAAAATTTAGTAAATAATCACTTTATAAAGCCTTCTTTTAATAATCAATCTTTCAATATTTTAAAAGGAGATACAATTACTTTAACTGATGCAAATAATGTTTTAGAAAAATATAATATTGACAAAAGCAATAATTTTCAACTGGCCAAAATTGATAAAAATCAGATAAGTATTAAAGCCCTAGATGTTGGCGAAGAAAAAATAAATTTTACCAAACAAGATAATAATTCTTTAGATAATCCTATAATTTATAAAAGTCCCAATTCCCAAGATGTTATTGCCAAAGGCTCAATGATAAATGTTGAAGCAAACATTAATCTTAAATCATTTACTGGCGATATTAAATTATTTAAATTTGATAATGATAATAAAACTTGTCAAAATCAAGGAGAAGCTCATTTAGAGGGAAGTATATATAGTATTTATGATAGTGAGTATCACTTTCTAAAAGATGTAGTTATTGACAGTAATTGTGAAGCAAAATTTGATAATTTGGAAGCGGGAACATATTATATCAAAGAAAAAAAAGCCGGAACTGGATATGAACAAGATAAAACTACTTATAAAGTAACTTTAGATTCAAATAATCCCTCAAAAACTTTAACTTTATATGATAAAGTCATAAAAGCAAAAATTGTTATTCATAAAAAATATGGCAATAAAATTAGAAAAGATTATAAAAATGAAAGTAACGCTTTATTTGAAGTATTAAATAGCGACAATAAAAAAGTTGGCGAAATTAAAACCGATAACAATGGTTTAGGAAAGATTATTTTACCTTATGGAAAATATACAATTAAACAAATAGAAGGTCTAAAAAATTATCAAAAAAGTAAAGATATTCATATTAATATTAATAAAAAAACTAAAAAAGTTATCACTTATAATTTATTTAATAATGAAAAAATATTTAAGTTAAGATTGTATAAATTAAATCGTTATACCCAAAAATTAATAAAAAATAATCCAGCAATTTTTACTATTAAAAATAATGATACTAATAGCTATGTTTTAAATACTGATAATACCATTTATTTTAAAACAAATAATTCAGGGGTTTTAAATATAGATAATCTATCAATAGGAAATTATACTATTTATGAGGTTAAGTCACCTCTTGGCTATAATCTAAATGATACTGGTATTAATTTTAGTGTAAGTGAAGAAGATATCGATAATAACAACAATGATTATATTTTTGAACTTAATTACTATAATGATAAAATCGTTAAAGCACCAAATACGAATGTTGATCAAGAAAAAAAGAATAATAAAATATTTTTATCATTCTTATTATCTACTGTTTCTTTATATTATTTATTAAAATATTTAACAAAAACTGATGTGTCTTTAATTTTATAATTATTTTTTAAATAGAACTTATGAGCAATAGTCCGCTTATTCCCAGAAGTAAATGAAATATAGGAAATTTGATCGGCAATTGCTCTTTTTTCAACTTCTTTTAAAATATTAGTTGCAATATGTTTACCGCGATATGCATCATCAGTACAAACATTTTCTAAAATATAAAATTTAATATTTTTTAAATAATTAAATCTTTTATCTATTGTAATTGCTCCAACAACTTTTTTAGAGTCTACCGCAATAATAGTTGTTATATTTTTATCAGCAAGCATTTTTTCTATCATGGGATGGTCGGCAACATTATTAAAACAATTTTTTAAAAGATTTATATAGCTTTCTACATATTCTAAAGTTAATTCTTTAATTTCTAAATTTTTCATATACTCTCCAACATCATTTTTTTATATAATATTTATTTTTTTTAATATTGTCAAGATTACATAAACAATTTATAATTATCATTTATTATTTTTAAAACTAACCCCAAACAAAAAAAGTAAATAATAGTACTGCTACCACCATAGGACAAAAAGGGAAGAGTAATACCTATTATGGGCAAAAGACCAATATTCATAAAAATGTTTTGAAATTGTTGAAAAATAAACATTCCTATAAAACCACTAATGACAAGACCGAAGCTAAAGTTTTTAATTTTTTTTATAGCCACCAAAATATTTAAATCAACAATAGCATAAGACAAAATAAGGGTAAGACCGCCAATAAGGCCAAAGTTTGATAAACTCATTGCAAAGATAAAATCTGTGGGAGCTTCCGGAAAATATAAAGTAACTTTATTTATTCCACTTCCAAAAAGTCCGGATGAACCAATAGATATTAAAGCATTTTCTAATTGTAAACTACTCTGCTTTTTAAAATCAATTAATCTGTCCATTCGATAAAAAAACTTTGTCCCAAAAATTTTGATAAATATATCCTTTTCTCGAAAATAAAGATAGAAAAAAATTCCTCCTAAAATTAATAAAATTATAAATAAATATAAAAACCATTGCTTCTTTATCTTAGATAAAAAAAGCATCATAAAAGCAATAACAAAATAAATAATTACCGCGCCCGTATCGGGTTCTAAAAAAGTTAAAAAAGACGGAATAATTGTAATAAATAAAACTTTTAGTATTAATTTAAATTCATCTTTTTTATTTTTAATTTTATATTCACCAATAATTTTCGCTAAATATAAAATTAAAAATAATTTCATTAATTCACTTGGTTGAAAATTGAATATTCCCAAATTAAACCACGCTTTTGCGCCATTAACTTCATCGCCAAAAAACATTAATAAAAGAAGCAAAATATTGCCAAATATATAATAAAATAAACTATACTTTAATATTATTTTTGGTTTTATAAACTGTAAAATAATTATTAGACTAAAACCAATTATAAACCATAATATCTGCCTATTAAAAAAAGGTTTATAAATATCTTTTATAATAGCGGCATTTTTCATATTTAATAAGCTATAAAACATTATTATAAAAATAGGAATAATAATAAATATATTTTTAAATATTCTTTGTGTTTTCATATTTATAGTGTTGTGCAGAATAAAAAATTTATACAACAAAATTAGGTCCTTGACATAAAATATAGTGATAAAGGAGGATAATGTATGAAAAAAGATTTACCTGATGTATTTCCAGTTCCGGTCAATAAAAAAATAGATAATGTTCAATCTGTTTATTATGGAAAAGAAGACCGAAAAATCAAAGATAATAATGATAATTTAAGCATTGAATCTAAAATTAATAGAATTTTTAATTCTACCGATTATATTTATAAGAAGGAAGTAACGATTAAAACTAATAATAATCAATTTTCTAAAACTCTTGTCGGAAGAACCCCAGAATGTTTACTTACGATGGATAATGAAAAAATAAATATATCAGACATTATCGATATCTATTAAAAAAAGTTTTTTAACTTTTTTTATGCATTTTAATAAAAAAAATCTTTCCTTTTTGGAAAGATTATTTTTTATAATTAATTAATATTGACTCAGTATTAACAAACACAATCTACATAAGTATCATTTAAACATCTAATAACACATAAACAGTCTAAGTCCATTGTGAAAAAAGAATTAGTAGAGATATATGGAAGTGTAGAAGTAGTATCAGGATTATTTTCAAGTACTCTAAATGTTGCACAGTTTCCGTCTATTTTTTCAACTCTAAATACATTTGAACAAGTAACTCCTTCTGTTCCACATGTTACATCTTCTTTTGTTATTGGCATACTCCAAGGTGTTCCATTTCCACAACAAGTATATAACATTACTGGTCTTGTATTACATACTAAACAATTTGGTCCCCCTCCTAATGCAGGACGATCACAACTGTCTAAGCAATTTTCAGGGCAAGCATTTTGTTGTAAGATTAAAATTACATTTAAAATTTCGGCAATGCATCCTTGAGAGCCATTATTGTTATCATTATTACACATAATATTTCCCCTTTCATGTATTCTCATTTATAATTTATGAATTTAAAGTATAATTGTGAATTGTTTTAATAAAAAAAAGAATATTATCAAAATAATAATATTCTTCCTATTTTTTAATTTTTATTTTAATTATTTAGTTTTGTGCATTGTTATTTCTATTGAAAATAATGTCATTCATTGGTTTTTCACCAACATAATTTGCATCACCAAAAGCTAAAATTAAATAAAATATTGGTGCTAAAAGAATAAGTCCAACAGCAAAGGCATCACTTTTACCAAAACTGCGCGCTAAACTAACATTAAGTAAAATCATGAAATAAATTAAAATAACTGCTTCAGCAATTTGACCAATTATGGGAATAAAATTTAAAATTGGTGAAAGTATTACTATTAAAATCCACCATGGGCTAACACCAGCAGCTTTACATATTTCATAAGTGTTGTAAATAGGAATTAGAGCAGCCCATCCTGGTCTATTAGCTTTAGATAAAACTTTCCAAGTTCCAATTATTTGTAAAATACCTATTACAATAGTAATAATTAAAACCACAACCATTACAGCAAACAAACCAGCAAACAATGTTCCTAAAGCATCATAACTATCCATTTTTATACTCCTTTCATTATAATCATAATATCACAATAAATAATATTAATCTATATTATTGTTTTATTTTTTTTTAAATTAGTGTATAATGTAAATGGTGATAATATGACAAATATTGTAATTCAATATATCATAATTTTTGCAGTTTTAATTTTTATAGCTTTTATTGCTGTAAAATTGTCAAAAAAAGATTTCAATATTGAAGCTAATAAATTAATTAGTTATTTGGGCGGAAAAGACAATATCGTAAATGCCGAATGTAACATGTCTCGTTTTAAAGTAATTTTAAAAGATGTTTCTATTGTAGATAAAGATGGTATTCAAAAATTAGGGGCTAAAGGTATTGTTGAAATTGACAATCAATTAAAAATTATTTTTGGTAAAGATGCCAAGCAGTTAAAAAAATATATTAACGAAATTTTATAAAAAAAAATAACCTGATTAAATAAAAATTAATCAGGTTTTTAATTACTTAAAAATTGCTAAATATTTTTTCTTTTTTCCTTTATTTATTACTAACACTTTATTATCTATTGCCTTATTTTTACTAATTTTATATTCTAAGTCGATAATCTTTTCATTATTTATGGAAATTGCCCCAGCTAAAACAAATTCTCTTGCTTCTCTTTTACTGGTATTAATTTTTTTATTAACTAAAAAATCTATAATATTTTCGCCCTCATTTGCAATTTCCACTGTGGGAACACCTTTAAAACTTGATAAAATATCAGAACTTGATAATTCATATATTTTATCACTAAATAAACATTCAGATAAATGAAGTGCTTTTTGATAAGACTCTTCTCCATGTAAGAAAACTATTACGGCTTTGGCCAATTCCTTTTGCGCTATTCGAAGTTCTTTTTTAGCATTATGTTTTTTCATTATATCTTCAATTTCTTCTTTTGTTAAAAATGTAAAAATTTTTAAATAACTTTCTATCATTTCATCATCGCAATTAATAAAAAATTGATATAATTCATAACTGCTAGTTTTTTCTTCATCTAGCCATAAGGCATTACCTTCACTTTTGCCAAATTTATTGCCATATTTATCGGTAACAAGAGGCATAGTAAATGCATAAACAGTATCTCCAGTTTTTTTTCGGATTAAATCTACTCCGGCCGTAATATTTCCCCACTGATCTGATCCAGCAACTTGAAGATCAACTCCTTTAGTTTCATGTAGATGTAAAAAATCTAAAGATTGAAGTAACATATAAGAAAATTCTGTAAATGTTATTCCTGTATCTAATCTTCTTCTAATTATATCTTTATCTAACATATAATTAATATTAAAATATTTACCATAATCCCTTAAAAAATCTATTGTGGAAATGTCTTTAGTCCAATCATAATTATTTACTACTTCAAATCCAAATATCCTCTTAGCTTGATTAGTTAGCCCAATAACATTTTTTAAAACTTCCTCTTTGGAAATTATATTTCTTTCACTAGTTGGACGAGGATCACCAATAAGTCCAGTCGCTCCCCCAATTAAAAGAATTGGTTTATGACCAGCATCTTTTAATCTTTTTGATATTAAAAAAGATGAAAGATGTCCAAGATGCATAGAATCAGCGGTAGGATCCGTTCCTATATAAAATGTTAGACCACCTTTATTTAATTTTTCTTCTAATTCCGGTGAAGTTATATCTTTAATTAATCCTCTCCACTTTAATTCATCATATAATTTCATTTTAGAAATTTCCTTTCTTTTTTTTCACATTTTCAACTAACTCATCATATAAATCATCATTTAATAATTTTTGACAAGCAAATAATTTGTTCATTACTTTAAAATATTCTTTTCTAGCTAATCTATCAACCACTTTATAATAGTATGTATCTGTTTTGTAAATGTTTTCTAGATTAATGTAGCCATTAACCCCTTTGTTTCTCTGATTTTCTAATTTGTAATTACTAGAATAATGCTTTTTATGCGAGATTGTTAAAAAATAATAGCTTTCATTAGTTTCCGCAATTAATAAGCATGGTCTTCCAGCTTTATATAATTCATCAACTTGATTACTATTTTTAAATGTTATATTTTTCTTAATAAAAATATCGCCAATTTCCATAAATATCCCCCTAAAAAAACAAAAAATTCCATAAATATGGGACGAATTTTTCCGCGGTACCACCCAAATTCATGAAATTAATCATACACTTTAATCATAACGCGATTAACGTTTTAGCTCCAGAGTTGTAAATTCCTTCATCACTAACGACTAGTATTATAACAAAATATTTATAATATTACAAGAAAATTTAATTACTAACTACAACTTAATATTTTTTTATATTTATTTGTGGAAAACTGATATATTTCCATACATGATTTGTTTTCATTATCATTATAAGAACAACTAATAAATATTTCATTTTTGTTATCTTTATTAACATCTATTAAATTCCTAAGTTTTGGAGAGCACATATTAGATTTATTATTTATATCTCCCTCATATTTATATATATAATTTATTTTTTCATTTTCATAAGTAAAAATAAAAGCATAAGACTTTGATTCTCCGTAACTACTTGCAGAAGCATTATCAATACTATATATAGTTTCCATTTCCTGATCATTATCAACATCTGCCTGATATTTTTTATAATTACCAATTATTTTGGAAGTAATATTATTTTCTTTCAAGGCATTATTTATAATAACCCTATCGGCTAATGAGAAGTATATTTCTTCTATAGGTTTAAATTCAAAATCAATATTTCCAAATAAACCTACAATATCACCATTTGGTTTATACTCATTCATGTTGCTGTCATGATATAATTCTTTATTATCATATTCAATAGAATAAGAGCCAACAAAGTTATTATATTCATATAAATTATAAGTATGTTCATTATATATTGAATCATTAGTAATATTAGAATATTCTCTGCCATCATATTTAATTTTTATATGGGGATTAAAAAGCATAATAAGTTCTCTATCTTCGTTTTCTACAGTTGAAGAAGAAGTTGAAGATTCAATAACATTATTATTTTTAGTTTCCTTTTTTTCACCAAAGAAATAATAGAATACTCCTAAATAAATTAAACTAATAATAAGAACAATAACCACAATTTTAATTTGATACTTTTCCATAACTTTGCCTTTCTATTTTTTTAAATTACAAGAACTTATTTCTGTAATTTTATCACCATATTGATAAACATAATAACATGTTCCTATGTAGCTATAATAACTACAACCTACAAATATTTCATTTTTATTATCTTTATTTATATCAACTATGCCAGAAATATATGGAGAACAAGTACTTATATTTTGATCAATAGAATCAACATATTTATAAAAATAAACTATTTCATCATTTTTTTGCATAAAGATAAAAGCATAAGATTTTGATTCTTGTTCAATATTTAATTTAAAAATATTATCTATTTTGTAAATATTTTCATCTACACCATCATTGTCAATATCAGTTGTTATTTTTAAGTTATTCTGATTATAACCACCAGTTTGAATATCATTTTCAGTTAATACTTTATTTACTATTTCAATATCACTTAGCGACAAGTCATTTGATTTAACAATTTTTTTCACTTCATAATCAATATTTCCATAAAAAGCCATAAAATCACCCGTTGGAGTATATTTATTTTTGTTTTTATCAAAAAAATATTCTTGATCATTATTGTATAAAGAAGTAAATTTGCCTACATAATTTCCTTCATCATACAAATCATAAGTATATTTAGTGTATATTAAATCATTATCTATGTCAGTATAATTTTTATTATTAATTTTTTTGATATTATGATTTTTTAAAATAATATATAATTCTTTATTATTTTTTTTCTTTGTTACACTTGAAGAATTAACATTTCCCTTATTACTAGTTTTTTCATCCTGTTTATCATCTTTAAAAAAGAAAGCAAATAATCCTATATAAATTACACCAATTAATAAAACAATAATTATAATTTTAATATTTTTTTTATTCATACTTTTTCTCCTATTTGACTTTATAGCATTTATATGCATTTACACTATTATATCTATTATATAATTTAGTTTCATCACTACCTGGATCAAACATATAAAGATCATTTTTATTTTTAGTTTTAACACTATCAATTGCCACCCAGTGCGTAGAACTAACATAATTTCCTGTAACACTAGCTACTAAATAACAACCTTCATCAATTAATTTTATAGCATCGTTTGTAGTCATAGTTGTCTCAGCACTTTTATCTAATTGAAATTTTGGCGCTATGAACGAGCCGGCATTGGTATTATTCATAAGACCTCCAGAACCAAAGGCTCCTTTACTATTCATAAATGCAATTGCCGTTCCCGGATTTAATTCTTTATATTTTTTTGTAAATTCCGAACTTAAAGGGGCATTACTTTTTGCAATTTGAATAGTAATAGAAGTAGCTAAACAACCATAAGCACCTATAGTTTGACCTCCTAAAGTAGTATCATTTGCCCATTTTGGATCAGTTTGTTTCCAATAAGAAGCATTAGTATTAGAATCTGATGCTACTTGTTCTGAAGTTTCTTGAATGGCAAAATCATAAAAAGTAGATAATATTTCAATATAATCTTTTCCTTGTCCAGAAAGATAATCGGCCCCATATTGGCTCATACCATAACAGAAACCACTTTGAGCAGTTAAATCTATTTGGGCACCATTTACCATAGTATAAATATTATTTTTAACTGGCATAGTAAAATCAAAACCTGTTACATTACTACCATCTTTTATTCTATACATTTTTACAGTACAGGATGAACCATTACATTGTGGAGCCGTACATGCAGGATATGAATACCATTTTGTTGGCGAAGAAGAAGGATAAGAAGAATAATTAGCAGGATGATAATTGCCGTTTTCATCCAACATTATCTCGCCACTTGTAGCATTTGCTGCTTCAATTCCGGCTTCGCTTGGTGTTACATAAGTTTGAGCAGATTGACTATTAGTAATTGGTTTTTTACAATCATCAGTATATCTTAAAGCATATGTTCTTGCCGCAACGGCCTGAGCTTTTCTTGCTTCTAAATCTGCTTGACCATTTTCTATCGAAACTACACCAGCAATATAATCTTCAAAATTCATTTCTTTACCATCAAGAGTAATTTTATCACATTTTGTATTTTTATAAAGTTTATTGGTATAAGTTGCATCAGTAGCACTAGCTTTATTATCGTCATTAAAAAATATTGCTGCAAGAACAACTATTAAAATTAAAACTATTAAAAGAACTACTGGAACTAGTAAAGTCCAGGGAAGACCTTTAATAAATAAATCAAGTAATTTTTTCTTTCGGGCTGCTTTTTTAGCTTCTTTCCCTGACCCTTTGTTTCCCCCTAATAATCCATCTTTTAAAGAAGAAGGTTTCCCTAATTTACTAGGAAATTGAGGTTTATTATCTTTAACATTATTATTGTTATCGTCTTTTTTTTCAAGGCCTGCATTTTTATTCGGCAATGAAGATGATGACGGAATACTACTATCACTTTCTTTATTAACAGTTTTTCCCATTGCTTGATGCTTAGCTAAAGATGCTCTATCTGCTCCATTAGAATTTGGTTTAGCAAATTTTGATTTAGCATCTGCCACTTTATTTCTTAACTTTGATGACATCATTCTAGCAGCTGGCATATTACCAGGAGAAAAAGGGCCACCTTTAGTTTTTACCGCTGCTTGAGCAATAGGTTTAGGTACTCCCGTTTTTTCTAAAATACCTGCACCCATGTTATCTAAATTTTGATTAAATTTTTTTCTATTTAAATTTCTTTCTTGTTTTGGTGTTAAATTTTGATCTTGTTCTTGATTTGTTCCATCAGCAAAAGAAGAGACATTATTTTCTCTTCTTTCATCTTTTTCATTATTATCTTCTGTCATCAAAATCACCACCTAAAATGTGCTAGATTGTTATAGACCTCCACCAGATCCAAAAGAATCTAATTCTTCTTGAGTTAAAATAACTTTTATTCTCATACGTCTAGCACCACATACAAATAAGGCATCACCTTGATTATAAGCTTTAATACTTTCCATTTCATTTTCATTTAAATCGATTAATTTACCAAGATCTTCAACCGCTTGTTTTCTTAAATTCATTATAAGGTAATATGAAGCGTTATCAAAGATGGCCTTACCATGCATAATGATATTTGGAGCAGCAAAATCTGTAGGTTGTTGAGTAATAATAATTGTACCTGTATTGTATTTTCTACTACGTCTTTGAATTTGTGCTAAGAATTCTGCTCCAAGTTCATTGTGAGATGATAATAGGACATGGGCTTCATCAACAGATAAAACGGTATTTTTTGTCTTATCTAAAGAAAGGCCCCAAGCATATTTTAAAATATTAAAGAATAAAGCATCTCTTATTGTTTCATCAGAATTCATTAGTTCTTTGATATTAAATACAATAAATTCACTTTCAGGTCTAATAGTTGTGTGACCATCGAAATAGAATTTAAGTTCTTTAATTAATGGTCTAATTTTAAGTTCAAGTCTTTCCATAACATCTTTTTCTTGAGAATGATCAGGCATTGATAAAAGTCTTCCTTTTATAGTTGCATATACATCATCAAAAGTTGGGAAATCTTCAGATGTAAATTGTGAAAAGTCAGTATTAAAATCTATTTTATATCTTTTATAAGTATCTTGAACAACTTCTGAAAATAAAGCTAAAACATCATCTTCAATACTTGGAGAATAATATTTCATAAAGGCCTTTATCTGTTGTAAAGTTCTTGTTAAAACTGTATAGCCTAAACCTTGCGCTATATCTTCTTCATCTGCATCTACGATAACTTCAAGAGGATTGATCATACCATAATCTCCACCTTTTCCAAGGTCGATAAAATCTCCTCCTAAGTTATGAGCTATTTCTTCTAATTCTCCTTCTGGGTCAATGGCTACAATTTGATATCCATTTCTTATATGACCTCTAAGTAATAATTTAGCAGCAGTTGATTTTCCTGAACCTGATGTACCAAGAATAATAATATTAGCATTATTTCTATTATGTTCTTTTTTAATTTGGTATAAGAACTGATTAAATAAAATTACTCCTCCTGAAAAATCTTGACCCATTAATGTTGATAATCCAGGGTCTTTAATACTATCAAATACAAATGGATACATAGCGGCAAGAGTAACTGATGGAATTGGAGTACCAATACGTTTTTCGATATCTTGAGCAGGGAAAATGGGAATAATTGATTTTAATACTTGCTCCTGTTGGAACATTAAAGAAGTTGCTCTTATTCCCATAGCATCAAGATAACTCTTAACTTGCATTTTCTTATTTTCTAATTCTTCTTTAGAATCAGCCGTAATCATTAAATGCATCTGAAAGTCAAAAATTCTAGCTTGAGTTGCTGCTAACATTTTAATGAATTGTTCTAATGATTCATAGTCTTGACGAAGTCTTTCTTGAATAGTCAAATCTTTTTCATGCTGATATTTTTGTTTTAAATCAGCAATTTCTTTATTAATCATACGTGACAAAGTAGAAAATTCAATTGGAATATGTTTAATAACCATTTTAACCCCAGAAATACTAGTAATGTTGGCAAGATATCCATGACCAATGTATTTTGGAAAAGCTATTACACTTAAAATAGTAGCATATCTATCACTAATAATAAAATCACTCGTCCTAAATTCTATTCCTTTAGGAGCTATTTCACTTTTAAATTTCATCTGGCATCACACTCCTAAAATTAGTTTCAATTGCACCATTAAAGAAATTATCAAGAAGCATTCGCATATCATTATTGGAAACTTGTTGAGAATTAAGTCCACAAGATGCAAGATTACTAATAAGACTCTGAATTCTTTTTTGAATTATTTCTATTTTCTTTTCCTTAAATAAGATAAAATATTCTGTATCAACAACATCAGCAGTTGTCGACATAAATAAATTAGCCTTATCAATGTCTTGCATAATTAATTTTCTAATTTGATTATTTTGAGTATTATTATATTGAACTTGAAGTTGTGATAAATAAACGCTTATATCTACTGGACGATCAGCTACAATTAACCAAAATTCATAATCAATGGAATTATAAAAATTACGAAAATTAAATATTGTACTATTTTCTTCAGAATAATCTAAAATAAATATATTTTTAGGTTCAACTTTGATTCCCGTTACAAATTCTCCACTTTCAAGTTGAATCATTCCATTTAATATTCCCTTAACTGGGACCCAATCTTCAGCATACTTACTTCCCGTCGCTTTCTTTGTCATAAGCTACACACCAACCTTTCCAATAATATCTTTTTCTGGTGGAAAAATACCTATAAGCAACTCCAATAAATGTTAATACATTGTGATAATTAGGAATTGGTAAAACCAAGAATGCCGAAACTAAAGCTGGCATTAAAATTCCTACTAATACAATAACATTATTCGAATTAGCCACAAATAATAAAATTACAGTAACTATACAACCAATTGAAAATATCATTAAATCAAGTGGTGTAAAAAAGCTTAAAATTAGCATTGATTTTTTACTATTTGCTGGTATTAAATAATTATTATTTCCTTCCATTTATTTAATCCTCCCTTTTTATTTTTTGTCGCTAGAGCTAGATCCACTTGAACTACCACCTGAACTTGACGAACTAGATCCACCTCCACTAAATGGTGAAGAATCTGGGGCATCTTTAAATCCTTCTTTCATTATGTCAGCCCATTGCTTATTAGCTTTTTCTTTACCAATTGCCTCATCAATTTTTCTATTTTTAAATATTTCTTGTTCTACTTTAGATAGACTAGATAATTGTTTGTTTCCATCTTTAACATCTTGCATATCTTTTTCAAGTTGAGGTGCAATAAAGTTTTCTGCAATACGGGAAGAAGAAATATTTCCATTACTATCAGTTACCTTATTTAAATTTTCAACATATTTTTTATATTCAGAATTCATGCTTGAACCCTCATATTTATTATTAACAACATTTCTGGCAAAATAATCTCTTGTAATTCTTCTTTTAGCTTGGTTCAGATATTCGCTATATTCTTTCATAGTTAAATTTCGACCATTTCTTTTTTTGAATTCTTCTCGATATTCCTTCGTTTCTGCCAACGCTTCATTTTTAACACTGTTACTATCATATATATTTTTAAAAGCAGCAGATTCTTCTACATTTTGATAACGCATTGCTTCTTTTTGAGCTTGTTGATTTATATAATTATTTTCAAATTGATTTCTCCTATTTTCGGCCAATTTTTTATTTGCTTTATTAGATGCAGAAACTTTTTCATTAACTCTAGTTCCAATTGTTTTGCGGCCAAAATATCCTACAGAACCTTTATAATCTCCAGTTAAGTTTTGATAAACTTTTGTTCCCTGCTTTTTCCATTGATTTCCTTTACCTTTAAAACCTTCAGTTGCTCCAGATAATCCGCCACTTAAGAATTTACCACCATTTTGTCTTGATGCAATACCTCCACCTATAAATCCAGTTACACCACCAGCAACAGCACCAACTGCTCCGGCGCCAACCATTGTGCCTAGTTTATCTTTAATTCCAAGTTTCATACTACCTGAATCAATTCCAAATATTTGAGAAATAAAACTAGGTGCTTGTTTAGCAAACATCAAAATACCTAAAATAACGGCAACTTTAGCTGTAGATTCAACACCTCTACCGCTTGTTCCTGATATAATATCATTGCTAAAATGAATTCCGCCACTTCTACTTACAGTACTTATAAGATAAATGCAAAAGAAGATTATTGCTATCCTAATAAAAACTTCCATAAAAGTTGTCATTGTTTTTTTAATCCAATTATTAAATATAGATTCCTGTCCAGGAATGATACGAGCCAAAATTGGAACTGGCGAAATTATTTGTAAAACAGCAAGTTTAGCACATCTTACAGCCATATCTAAACAAAATGAAACAAATATATAAATCATAAATCCAGCACAAATCAGTGCCAAGAAAAATGAAAAATCAACAGCTTTATTATCAACAGGTTTCGCTAAATCTAAAAATGATATAGTTAAATGTCCGGTTCTTTTTGCATTTTTAGTAACTTCTGCTATTGAAGTATAATCACTATTAATTCCAAAAACAACTTCTTCAGATGTATAATAACATTCGGTTTCATCAGTTATATCATCCGTCGCAATAATTTTTCCATCTTTATTATGACATCTTGCGTCTTCATCACTGGCTTTAGCAGCGATGTAAGGATCATCAACAAAAAATGCAGCAAAGGTATCGGCAGCCATATCTGTTCCCGCACTATTTATATCAAATTCACCACTTTTTACACCCCCAATTATAATTCTTCCAATAACATTATTTTTTAATAAAACATTTTGAAATTGATATAAATAATTAAACGCAGTATTAACTAATGTTAACATTATAATAGAAGTAATGACATTTACAAAAATTTTCGAAGTATTTTTTACTTCTTTTTCTGGATCAATCAAAGCCTTAATTAAAGAAAAAGCAATAATAAATAAAGTTACTATTCCAACAACAACCATAAGTCTTTTCATAAAGTTTTCAATATCATCTTGTTGAATAATCCTTGCACTTGCAATTAATAAATATACTTCATAAAGCCAACCAACAAATCTATAAAGAGTTGAATCAAACGTAATTAAAATTGCCTGAATAGATTCACTTATGACTCCAGCAAATTGCAACATATTTTACCTCCTTTATTTATTAATTTTTTACTTATTTTACATTACATGTTCCATTACTATTATCAAGTAACTCTAACAACAGATTAATTATTGTAGGTAAGAAAAATAATACTATCATTATAATTAATCTTTTTACAAATAAATTTCCCGCCTTTTTTAAGGCATCTTGATCTTGAGATATTATTGCTTTAGCAAATTCAAATATTGTTAGTCCCAAAACTAATAATGGCGCAACAATTTTTACTATATTAAATATTTGTTGTAAAAAATCTATAGTTTCGTCACCTAATATTCCCTCACAATTTGCTTTTGTTTTATAATCCTTAGTATTCATTTCCAAACTTACTTTTCTTTGATATTTAGAATAATTACTTGGTTTTAACTTTTTATATGTATCTAACTTATCACTATAATCTTCTATTGAATAATAAACAGAAATATCTCGGTATTTACCATTTTGTTTAGATGTAGTACAATAATCTCCTCCATTATCAAAACAGATTTTATGACTTGGCATACTAATATGAGCATCTGTTGGACAATTTCCATTACTTCTTAAATCTTTTTGAACATCCTGTGACATAGAAATGGATTTATTTTCTTCTTTATAAGAAAAAAGTTTATTCCAGTAATTTGCACTTTCGCGAGTAATATTTGTATCATTTTTTTTGTTTTTCATATCATTTTCATTACGATACATATATTCCGTAACTAAATATTTTTGAGTATTAGGATAGTAAGATATAAAAGCACTAAAATATTGATTTTCGCTTTTACCCTCATATTTACACAAAAAAATTTTATCTTCTGCTTTTGCACCATTTATACCTACAAAGGATATTGATAATGCAATAAGTAAGATTAATGATATTTTTTTGATAATTTTTTTTGACACGTATTACCAACTCCTTATAGTATACCAAGATAATTATATCAATATATTCAAATAATTACAAATAAAATATTTTTTTAAAAATAAAAAGGAAAATATAGAAAATTGTCGTACATATTAATGAAGGGAGATGTTCTTAATTAATTTAAATAAAGAATATAATGATTTAAAAAATATTATAAATAACAATAAAATTAAAATGTTAAAAACTATTAATAAGTCTCTACTAGATTCATACTGGCATGTTGGTAAAACTGTATATTTTTTGCTAAATGGAAAAAGAGCAGAATATGGTAAACATATTATTGAAGAATTATCTAAAAGATTAACTAATGATTTTGGAAAAGGTTTTACAAAAAGAAATATACATTATATGTTGAAGTTTTATGAAAACTTTCCAATTGTGCAGACAGTGTCTGCACAATTAACATGGTCTCATAATGAAACAATTTTATGAAATGTTTCCAATTGTTGGCTCACTGAGCCAACAATTATCTTGGACACAGTATAGATGTATTTATTAATGATGTATTTATAATAATTGGAGTGTTAGAGTCTTAGGAGATTATATTATAAAAAAAATAATTGGTAAAACCAATTATTCCTTTTCATATACATTTTCATCTTGAGTTTTCTCTTCATAGTTATCATTTTTTTCTACAATATATAAATATTTATCTTTCTTTATTAAAATTAAAGTTCCCTTATTATCATATTTTAAATCTTCTTTATAAGTCCATTTAAGAGATATTTCGTAAGCATCAATTTCTTCATTATTTAGTTTATATGTCGTATTTTTAAAGTTAGTAACATTAATGCTTTTTACTATCGGAAGTTTTTGAGTTCTATCATCATTTACATTATCTTCAATATATTTATAAATTGTATCTTCAACATTTAATTTATAATTATCTAAAACATCAGGATAGACAAATTCCGTTCCGCCAACATCATATTTATTAACTTTATTATCTATTGTATATAAATCAATAATAAATAATTTAGAAATAGATTCAGCATATTTTTCATAATCTATTTCTTTTGATTCTAATATTGTTTTTAAGTTTAAAAATTCATTTTTATATAGAGACTTATCTCTTTTTTGTAATTTATAATCAAATCCTTTAATAGTTTCTAAAGGTTTTTCTTCTTTTATTTTCGAATTAGTTGTAGTGTTAAATAATTTAAAATATACTAATGTTCCACAGCCAATTAATAATATTCCCACTATAATTATTGCTATCCATCTTTTCATGTTAATTGCTCTCTTTCTTAGTAATATTATTCCCATCTTTTTTTATTAAATCGTATACAATTATGTTGTTTGAAATATCTAATCTCTTAGAAGTATATTCTTTTTTTTCATCAATATAATCTTTACTTATTGGTTCTTCATTTAAAGAAATATATTCTTCTTTTGAATCATTATAATAAACTTTTTTAGTTAAAAAGTTAGCATTTGGGAAGATGACAGTATTTTCATCTTTAATATTAAATATATCATTCCCTAGCTGATAAGGTGAAGAAAAATTCATCATATTTCCTACAGTAGGTAATATATCAATCATTCCCATTGGATAATCATATGTTCCTTTTATGACATTATTTTTAGTCCATAATATCAAAGGTACTTTACGATTAAGTTCATTTTTATAATAATCATAATCAACATATCCTTCATCGCCTTCTTCTTTCATAGTTGAAGTATTAGGATCATAATTATATAAATATTCAAATTCACTTTTTGAAAGTTTGGCATCATGATCTCCATAGAAAACAAATAATGTTTTATTAAAGTGATCGCTATTTTTAATTGCTTGAATAAATTCCCCTAAAGCCTCATCGGCATAATGGGCACTTTTAATATAATCGCCCATTTTTCTATCATTTAAGTATTCATCTACTACTTCTTCAGTTGAGCCATCTTCTTTTGTTTCTGTCTTTTTAACACTTAAATCTAATCCTGCAAATAAGTCATTATATCCAAATGGCGAATGATTAGAAAGGGTAATAACTGTACCCATATAATTATCGTGACTATCTTCAATTTTTTCTAGTTTAGGTATTAATTGTCTAAAGAAAGATTTATCAGAAAGACCTAAACCAACTTCTTCATCTATTTTATAGGACTCTTTAAAGAACATATCTTGATAACCTAATGATGGATGCATTTTCTCTCTATTCCACATACTTTTATCATTGGCATGAGTACTAAATGTATAATATCCTTTTTCAGATAATATAGATGGAATCGCAACATATTTTCGATTGTAATAACTTACAAATACGGTTCCTGATTGAACAGGCATTAATGAGTTATTTAAAGTAAATTCTGTATCACTGGATGTACCAGTTGATACTTGCGAATAAAAATTATTAAAATACATACTTTCATTTGTTAAATTTTTAATATTAGGTACTACTTCTTGACCATTAAATGATAAATCCATTAAGAAAGATTGCATACTTTCCATATGAATAAATATTACATTATAGCCTTCTAATTTATTAGTATATTCATTCGTCTCATTATTTGTTTTTTCATTATCATAAAAATCTATAAATTCTTGAGCTGCTTCTTCATAACCAAAAAGAGAAGAAAATTTTGGAGTAAGCGATTGAACTAAATCATTAGCATGATATACTATCAAACCAAATCTTTCAACAATATACTGTCTATTCCATTGTTTAGTGATTCTTGAATAATCGGCCGATGTCATGGTAATTAAAGTTATAGCAAAAAATATAGAAGAGGCAAGAATTGTTGCAACAAATACTTTTTTACTTTTTTCGGTTTTAGCCACAAAATTTAAATAATTGCTATTAATTTTTTTGCGACTAAAAATTTGAAACATTATTGGGAAAATAATATATATTAGTTGCGCTAATTCTAATTTATCAACAACAGAATCACCAACTGTTTCCAGTTGCCCAATTGTAGAAATTAAACCAACAGTTACAAAGTTTTGATAAAAAGCATAATACAAAGAATTAATAATAGCCAGTATCGCTAAGATCCAAAGCCAAACCCGAAAATACTTGTACTGGTTTTTAACTTTTAGTAAATAAGAAAAAGCGCCAATAAGTAAAATACACGCTAAATCTGTTATAAATGGTTTAACGGCAAAAATATTATTTATTGTATAATTTCGTAAAAACATATTATTAAGCAATGCTAAAAGAACAAACATTATAAATAATTTGTTTGTGGCAATATATTCTAATATTACTTCTTTTAAATTATTAAAAAATGCAAATATTTTAACTTTCAAATATATCACTTCTTTTTCTATAATTATTATTAATTATATCACGTAATTAATCTGATATGCAATTATGAAAAAAGGTTTACTGTAAATAAACATTATATTTTTTTTCATAATCTAAACTCGTCATATCCCCATGACCAGGATATAAGATTATATTTTTATTAAATTTTTTTAAGTTATTTAGACTTTTTTTCATGTCAATTAAGTTTCCACCTTCTAAATCACATCTGCCAATACTATTTTTAAAAATAAAGTCACCAACAAACATGACATTTTCTTTTTCAAAATAAAAACTAATTGAATCTTTAGAGTGACCAGGATTTTTAATAATTGTAAATTCAAAATCGGCTATTTTAAGCTTATTTTTATTAGTTGTGCCGTCAACAACTAAACAATTATATTTTTTTTGTAAGTCCGATAAAGCCCCAATGTGATCAAAATGCGAATGAGTAATTAAAATGGCTAAAACCTTTCGATTATTAATTTTTTCCATAATTTTAGTATAATCATCACCTGGATCAATAACCAAAACATTGTTTCCATAACTTATTATGTAACAATTTTCTTCTAAATAACCGGTTATTACTTTTTCTATTTTCATTTTTTTGCAAATATTGCTTGCCATTTTTTGATAACTTCATCCTTTAAATAAAGCTTAGCTTTTTCTTGTCCTTTTTTACCCATTTCTTTTCTTTTTTCATAATCATTTATTAAATCTAATATAGTTTTTTCCATTTTGGAAAAATTTCTATTATTTATTAAATATCCATCAACATTAGAAGAAATTATTTCTTTCGCTCCTTCGGCAGATGAAAAAGCCACACAAGGAAGACCATTACTCATCGCTTCTAGTAGTACTATTCCAAAAGATTCAGTAAAACTTGTCATTACAAAGATACTTGAATTTTGTAATAATTCTTCAATTTCATCACTCTTTTTAAAGCCGTGAAGAATAACTCTTTTTTGTAAGTTATTTTCATTGATATATTGTTCTAATTTTTTTCGTTCATCACCATTGCCAACTATGTTTAAATTCCAATCACATTTATCTTTTATATTATTAAAAATTTTAAGTAAATCTAATTGTCCTTTTTCAACTGATAAACGCCCAACATTAATTAAATTCTTTTTATTTAATAAACTTTTCTTCTTAGGATAATTATCTAAAGTATTTGGAATATAAAGACATTTGCATTTTTCTTTTTTTAGTTTATCACTATAATATTTTTGTAAATCTTTTGATACTAGAACTAAATAATCTAAATCTTTAGCACTATCGATAACTTTACTAGCATATTTCATATTACCATGGTGATGGTTATGTTCCCAACCAATTTTTATCATATTATTGTTACCATATTTACTGGCCCAATCATTAAAGTATGTTTTTGTCGAAATAATAAAATCAGAATTAATTGTTTTAATTTTTTTCTTCATTACTTTCGCTCTTTTTTTATACATAAATATTCCATTAAAAGCATCTTTAAAAAATTCTATAAAATGTAATTTAATAAAGTAATCTTTAAATATACTTTTTATTAATTTTAAAAAGTGTAATCTTAGTAACAATAATTTATATTTTTCAACTTTTAAAGGTAAATCACTATTTATTAAATAAGTAAGTTTTACTTTTTTATCAACTTCAAAAGCTGGTTTTTCATATAATTTATACACAGATATAATCTCTACATCATAAGTTTGACAAAGCATATTAGCAAGCGTAGTAATAGCTTTTTCTACTCCACCATAACCCAAATGTAAAGATAAAATAGTTATTTTTTTCATAATTTTGCCTCAATTAAATTTTAGCATAATAAAAAGAAGATAACAATCTTCTTTTAACCATTATAGACAACGTATGGATCATCTTCAGTTCCGATTCCTGAAACTGTTAAATCTAACCAATTCAATGATTGAGGAGCATTACTTTCTTTCAAAGTTATATATCCATCGGCATCAACTGAATCTATATGATATTTTATACTATTATATGTTAGATTATTTCTCGAAGAGTCAATAAACTTATAAGTGTCACCATCTTTATATAATCCTTGATAAGATGCTGTCATTTCAATAGTCTGATAATAAGAAGTCTCTCCATTAGAATCAATATAATATAAATCAGAACAATTATAATCACCATTTCCACATGTATATGTACCAAAGAAAACAAAATCATCTTGAGACTCTTTGTAAAGTACTGGCTCATTTAAAGTAAATGTTCCACTTGTTTCTTCAAAAGTGTAAGATGTTGCATATAAGTAATTATCAACATCATAGTAGTATCCATAAGATTCTTCTGTATTAACATCAAAATATGTTTGAGTAGAGCTATCTGGAATAGAAGTTTCTCTAACTAAACTATCTTCTTTTATAGCCTCATCTAGTCCTCTATAAGCTTGTTTAACATGACTATTAATATTTATTTTAATGTCAGCATTCTCTCCCTGAAGTTCATTTGGTGTATTTGCTCTCATCCATACTCTTAACTCAAATGTCATGCTATCTTTAGGGTTTAAAGTAGCTGAATAAATATCTATGTTAGATTGTTCTATTATTTTATTTTCATTAATATCTTTATTATTAGTACTTTTAAGGGAATATTCTAAATAATGTAGATTAGAAGCATCTGATCCAAATGTACTATGTAAATCTATTCGGAAATAAGATGGAATTGTTCCATTATTAGTAATTGTAAATGTATAAGCATCTGTTTCTTCTCCCAAATTATTTGCAAGAGGAACAGGATTAATACTAATAGTATCTCCTTCAGTAAAATTTACTGTTAACTCTCCTGCTTGAACAGTTCTTGCAGCATTACCAGATGATGATGTGAATGAAGCATATGAAGTACTGATTATAACTGCTAGTAAACAAAAAATTGAAAGCGATATGACAAGAATTTGTTTAGTTAGAAATCTTTTTATATTCATTTCATATACTCCTCTCATTATAAATATAATAACATATATTGCAAATCATTTCCACCAAAAAAAAAGCCTTTTTTATTTTAGGAAAATCTTAAGACTCTATTTTTTCTTTTTTCAATTCTAAGTTTATCAGCAATTGTCGCAATAAATTCAGAATTAGTAGGTTTAGATTTATCAAAATCGACACTATGACCAAATATTTCATCCATTAAATCATAGTCTCCTCTATTCCAACTTATTTCAATTGCATGTCTAATAGCTCTTTCAACACGAGAAGGAGTTGTGTCATATTTTGCAGCTATACTTGGATATAACTCTTTAGTAATAGCACCAATTAAATCAGGATCTTCATACATTTTTAAAATACTTTCTCTAATATAATGATATCCTTTAATATGAGATGGCACACCTAAAGAATGCAAAATATTTGTAACATACATATTTAAATCAGAAATAGTTATTGATTCTTCATTATTATTTATTACATCTAATAATCTTTTTTCAAGAGTTTGAAATTCTATTGGTTTAAGTAAACAATAATCAACATTATTCTTAGCTAAAATATTATCAATAGTACTAGAATTATAACTAGATAATGCAATAATTTTTAAATTAAGATTTAAATTATTAATATCTTCAATTATAGAAATACCATCAATATTTGGCATAACTAAATCCATAATGACAACATCATAATTTAAATGATTATTAACTATTTCTTCTAAAGCTTCCTTTCCATTATCAATTGTTTTTACAATATTAATTACTGCGTGGTTTTTAAAATATTCTTTAGCAGAGTTTAAAAAATTATTATTATCATCCACTAAAAGAACTCTTGCGTTTTTATTCATTTTTCTCTCCTTTTTTTACAGCACGCAATTAAATTATAAACATAAAAAAGACAAAATACTAGAAAATATTTTGTCGAAATAGAATACTTTACACTATTTAATGTCGAATTGTAAAATTTCATCGACAATTAGAAATAATTGACTCAAATGATTTAGGATTAATGATAGAAGATGATATTAAATAACCATCTAAATTTGGTATATCATTTAAATCACCAACATTAAATTCGGTAATACTTCCACCATATAATACAGTTATGTTAGTTCGATAAGATTTCACCATAAAATTTTTAATAAAAGTTACAACTTCATTTAATTTTTTAGTATCACAAATATTACCACTCCCTATTGCCCAAATTGGTTCATAGGCAATTATAATTTTTTTATATTTTTCCGGAGAAATTTTATTAAAAATTTCAATAATTTGTTTTTGTAAAACTGCTAATGTCTTTTTAGATGATTTATCTTCTTTAGTTTCTCCAATACAAAGTATAGCCGTAATACCATTTTCTACAAGTTTATTTATTTTAGTTACTATAGTTGCTCCGTCTTCCGAAAAATTTTTACGACGATCGTAATGACCAACTAAACAATATTCAACATCCAAACTAGTTAAATCTCTAGCCCCTACTTCACCTGTAAATGGTCCTTTATCGTATTCTGATACTGTTTGAGCTCCTAAACTATAATTACCATTATTATAAAAACTTAAAAAGGGGAAAGATGGACAAACTATTACATTATCATTGGGCTGAATAAATTTTTCAATAGTATTTTTGTATACAATGTTTTCTTCTAAATTAAAATTCATTTTTAAATTTGCTACAATTATTTTCATATTTTAATCCTCTTTTCTAAGAGCCTTTAAATAGCCTTTGGCAAGATATTCTAATGTTGCTCCGCCACCTGTTGATAAAAAGTCAACATCATTTTCAAAGCCTAATTTTTTAACTGCTCCAACACTATCTCCACCACCCACAATAACATGCGCGGGAGATTCTTTTAATAAAGCAAATATTTCTTTAGTTCCTTTACTAAATTTATAATCTTCGTATTTTCCCATTGTTCCATTTATAAAAATAGTTTGGGAATTAATTATAACATCTTGATATTTGATGATTGTTTTAGAACCTATATCCAAAATTATTTCATCATTTAAAACTTCTGATGTTTCTTTTTGTTTTGCATATTCTTTATCACCATCATTACCTACAACAACATCAACTGGTAATAATATTTTACTTTCATATTTTTTATAAATTTCCTTAATTTCATCTAAATAACTTTCATTAATTATAGAAAGTCCTACTTTATAATTTAAAGCGGCCAAAAAAGAATTGGCGATGCCACCAGATAATAATAAATAGTCACATTTTTCAATTAAATTTTTTATTACAGGTATTTTGTCATCAACTTTCTTACCACCCATTATGATGGTAAAAGGTTTTTTGGGCTTTTTCAAAATTACATTTAATTCTTTTATTTCATCCTGAATTAAAAAACCAATTCCTGACTGAACATATTTAGTTACTCCATAAGTAGAAGCATGTTTTCTATGCGATGAAGCAAAAGCATCATTTATAAATACATCGCATAAAGATGCATAAAATTTGGAAAGTTCTTCACTACACCCACTTTCTAAATTATTAGAAACATCATTAAATCTCGTATTTTCTAGTAACATTATTTCTTTTGATTTTAATGATTTAGCTTTATTTGTTATTTCTTCTTTTTGAACTTCAAAATAAATTTCTTGATTGAGAAGTTTACTTAAAATAGGTACCACAACTTTTAAAGAATTTTTGGAAAAATCATCTTTACTTTTTATTTTTCCCATATGAGACATCAAAATTATTTTACAATTATTTTTTTTTAAATAATTTATCGTTTTTAGAGAAGCAACTATTTTAGTATCATCAATAACCTTATTATTAAGAAGGGGAACATTATAATCAACCCTCACCAGAACTGTTTTATCTTTTAAATTTAAATCTTGAATATTCATAGTTACCCCAATTTTTTTAAAGTTCTTATAAGTTGATAAGTGTAACTAAATTCATTGTCATACCAAGCAACAATTTTTATAAATTGTTCCTCACCATCAATTACTTTAGTTAATAAACTATCCACTAAAGATCCACAACTTTTACCAAGGACATCAGTAGAAACAATAGGATCTTCCGTATATTCTAAAGTTTCACTTACACTATTTTTTAAGGCATTGTTGATATCTTCTTTAGTGACTTTTGTTTCTAAAGTTAAAGTTATATCTAAAAGTGAACCATCACATACAGGTACCCGATAAGCAATACCATCTAACTTACCATCAATTTCTTCTATAACTTTGCCAATAGCTTTTGCTGCTCCAGTTGATGTAGGAACAATATTGGAAATGGCAGCCCTTCCTCGACGAGATTCAATACCTTTTTTATGAGCTATATCCAAAGTAGCTTGGTCATTAGTAATTGCATGAACTGTTACCATATAACCTTGTTTAATTTTAAATTTATCATTTATTACTTTAAGTATAGGGGCAAGGGCATTAGTTGTACAACTAGCTCCAGAAATTACTTTTTCACTACCATCTAAAATATCATCATTAACATTAGCAACAATTGTCTTAACATCACCTTTAGCAGGAGCAGATATTAAAACTTTTTTAGCACCAGCTTTTATATGTTTATAAGCACCATCATAATCGGTAAAATGTCCGCTGCATTCTAGGACAACATCAATACCCAATTCCTTCCAAGGTAGTTTTTCAGGATCTAATTCATTAAAAACAGCAATCTTTTTCTTATCAACGATAATATTTTTATCATCATATGAAATATTTTGTTCTTTATATCTTCGATGAGTTGAATCATATTTCAATAAATAAGATAATGTTTTTGAGTAACATAAATCATTAATAGCAACAACATCTATCCCTTCTGTATCTTCAATTATTCTAAGCGCTAAGCGCCCAATTCTTCCAAATCCATTAATAGCAATTTTCATAAATATTCCTCCTTAATCATTAAATATACTATTTCCTATAAATTCTCTTAACACTGAGAAATTTGGTACCATATCACTTGATATTGGACAAAAGGATCTTAAAAAATTAATTAATCTATTTGCTTCTTCGTAAGATGAAGATGTTATATCTACACTTTGAAGCAATGGTTCAGCATAAACTTTTAAAACCCCAAGTTCATAGGCAAGAGCCGTATTAATTATCGTATCCGCTTCATTTTGATAGTAATAAATATTTTGCTCTTCTCCATACTTAACCTTATTCCATCTTCTCAATGTTTCCGTTGCTGATATTGCCCTTGTTTCATTATCTCTTACAAGTAGTCTTATTAATCGAAGATCAATTGTCGATATGTGATTATGCCTGTCAATATTAAGTCCAATAAAAGGGCTGACATAAATTTTATATTTTAAATTATCATCTATATTTTTTAATAATTTTTTATTTAAACTATGAAGTCCTTCAATAATTATTATTTCATTATCTTGTAATTTTAAACTATTTTTATTAAACTCTTTCTTACCAGTAATAAAATTAAAAAATGGAGGATATATTTCATTACCATTAATTAATTCTTGCATATCGTTTTGAAATAAATTTAAATCAATAGCCTCTAATTCTTCAAATTTATAATCTCCATCTTCATCTTTTTTAGTCTCTAGTCTTTCTTTAAAATAATTATCTGTGGAAATTAAAACTGATGGAACTCCATAACTTTTTAATATTAACGATAACCTTTTGGCCGTTGTGGTTTTTCCCGATGATGATGGTCCTGATAATAAAACAATTTTGGCTTTTTTAGATATTATTTCATTAGCAGTTTGCATTAAATTTTGCAAAGCCTTTATTTCATTGCACATGACAAATTCTCTAATTTTACTTTTTTGAACTAAGGAATTTAAATCACTGACATAAGGTACTTGCAAATCTTTTAGCCAATCTCGATAATTTTCAAAAGTATTCAAAGTTTTTTGATAGTGATGATATTTTGGAATTTTGCCATTAGATGATAGGGTTGGAAACAATAAAATTACATGTCCTAAACGATATTCCAAATCAAAACTTGATAAAACACCGGTATTAAATGGTAACTCACAATAAAAATAATTATAATATTTTTTTAATTTATACAAGGTAACTGTATTAGATGCCGAATTTTTTATATTTTGACTTTTTTCGGATTCATGGTATTTATCAAAATATTTTATGGCTTGTTTTTTTTCAACAATTAATCTTTCAAAAGTTAACTTAGCATCTATTAATTCTTGCATTTTATTTTTTAACTTTAAACAATCATCACTAGTAAATTTATTGCCTTTATTAATTTTAATATATATTCCCTTATCTAAAGAATTTAAAAAATTAATTTGACTATTTTCACCCCATAATTCATAAGTGGCTACTTGTAAAACATATTTAAGCCCCGCTTGATACATCTTATTGCCGTACGAATTACTTTCTGTAATACAAAATACTTCCGTATCTTTAATAATTTCATCTTGAGGTTTTTTAAAAACATTATTAATAGTTATACCCATTACTTTTTCAGAAGTTTCCTTAAAATAAAAATTTAATAATTTTTTTACTGTCACTGGGCTTTCAAAATCTTTAGTTAAATTATTATTAAATGTAATTTTTACTGTTGCCATAAAAATCCCTCTTATTCTAATTTTATTATACCATTAAATTGCAATAAAAATATAAATTTGTCGTTTTATTTCACGCATATTTTACACAAAAAATGCCTATTTTATTACTAAGGGTGATAATATTGAACTTAATACCAAATGTAATTGAAAAAAAATTTAATGGTGAAGTTGCTTACGACTTGTATTCGCGTCTTTTAAATGATCGAATAGTTTTTTTAACAGGTGAAATTAATCAAAGTAGTGCTAATATTATTGTTTCGGAATTATTATACTTAGACTCTATTTCTCATGATGATATTTTTTTATATATAAATTCGCCAGGTGGGGAAGTATCATCAGGATTTGCCATATACGATACGATGAATTTTATTAAAAGTAATGTTTCTACTATTTGTATTGGCATGGCCGCATCCATGGCAGCTTTCATACTTTCAAGTGGCGAGAAAGGAAAAAGGCATGTATTAAAAAATGCTGAAGTAATGATTCACCAACCTTTAGGGGGTGTCCAAGGTCAAGCAACGGAAATTGATTTAGTAGCTAAAAGAATTATTAAACTTAGAGAGAAACTAAATAAAATTTTAGCCGAAAATACTAAACAAAGTATTAAAAAAATTGAAAAAGATACGGACCGCGATTATTATATGGACGCCAAAAAAGCACTAGAATATGGAATAGTTGATTCTATTTTGTAGTGCTTTTTTTATGTTTTTTTATAATTTCTCTAATTTTTATAAAATGATGATTAATTCCCGATTTACCAATAGTTAAATCAGTTTCTAAAGATATTATTTCTGCCAGTTCTGAATAAGATACTTCGGGATATTTTTCACGGTAACTTATAATTATTTGACTTTTTTCATCAAGCAATCTTACTAAATCGTTTTCTTTTAAATAAGCAATATCTTCAATTTGTTTTAATCCATTTTTTATTACTTTTTCTTGATTGGCAATATCACAATTATTAAGTCTATTTACCATATTTTTATGATCGCGATAAATTCGAATATCTTCAAAATAAAACAGGCAATTTATCGATTTCAATAATTTTAGAACATCGCTAATTTTTTCAGCTTCTTTTAAATATAACATATAGTTATTTTCTCTTTTTAACAATTTACAATTAATATTTAATTTTTGTAAATTTTTTTTAGCTAGTAAACTATCTACTTGTTTTTTTATAGTAAATTCTAAGTGGTAACCGCTATTTTTAGGATCATTAACACTGCAAGTTGCTAAAAACAGTCCTTTTAAAAAGGCAGTATAATCTTCTTTTGATTCTAAGTAATTTTTGTCGGCAATTTTTTTTATATCGTTTTTTATTAAATTTATTTTATCTTTAATTTCTAATATGTATATTTGCTGAGTTTTAAATCTTTTTTGAATACGCACAATTATTTTAATATCAATATTATATTTACTTTTAATAAGTTTATAGATAAATCTTGCTACTTTAGCATTTTCCTGAACTATTTCAATTGTGTCATTTTTTATTTTGCTATTATATTTTAAATATGTTAGAAGAATTATTTCATTTTCTAAAATATTGTTTTCAATACTTGAAATTTCTTCCTTTATCTTTGCAGTAAATGTCATAGTTTACCATCCATTAAATAAGAAAAGATTAAATAAGCTGTTTTTAAAGAATCATGTCTAATGACATTGTCATCTATTAAAAATATTTTGTCTTCAATAATTTTAGTTTTTAATTTTTGTAAATTACTATAATCAATTTTAACCGGATCTTTTTGTTCTTCTGTTTTATATTTTTCCGCAATATCTTTTTGAATGTTAGCATTATTCGCAATAACGACATTTACAGCATTTTTCCACAAATATTTATTAATAACTTTAATATGATTGGATACATTAAAATTATCAGTCTCTCCCGGTTGAGTAACCAAATTAGATATATACATAATTGTTTTTTTAGCTTGTTTTAAAATTTTGGCCATTTCTTTGTTAATAATATGAGGAAGAACAGAAGTATATAAACTTCCCGGACTAAAAATAATTAAATCCGCATTATTTATTGCTTTAATTACTTCTTTATTTATTTTAAATTTTTTATCATAATATATTTCCGTTATCTTACCAGAATTTTTAGTTATTTCCGCTTCTCCCACAATAAATTCACCGGTATCGGTTTTTCCAATTAAGTCAACATTATCTTCCGTTATCGGTAAAACATTTCCGGATATATTAAATAATTTCGAAAATGTATAAACAGCATCTGAGAGATTTCCTTTAATATCAATTAAAGCTGCCAAAATTAGATTTTTTATAGAATGTTGAGCCATAGAAGTTGATTTATCAAAACGATAATTTAGTAAATTTAAAATATCATTGTCTGTTGAAGACATACTAAGTAAAACTTTACTAATATCACCAACAGCAGGAATATTCATTTCTTCTCTTAATTTTCCTGTTGACATTCCATTATCAGAAACACTTACAACCGCTGTGATATCCAAAGGAAAAAGTTTTAAACCTTTTAGTATTTGAGAAAGACCCTTGCCACCACCAAAAATAACTATTTTTTTCATATTAATCATTCCTTAAAATAATTTTACCACTTAAAAATTAATTAAAAAACCATAAATTTTAAATTTATGGTTTTATCTATTGGTCCATGACCAACCTTTTTGATTTTTAATAGCCGAAACTGATTGATTTCCAGTTGGCGTTGTATTGGCTTTGTGAGCACTACTTGTAAAATTCCAATAACCATTCGCTATAGAAAAATGTAAATGTGGTCCAGATGAACATCTATCCCATGTTTGAATACTCGGATTTCCACCAACAGCTCCAATAGCTGTACCAGATGTAACCATTTGCCCAACACTAACATACATTGCGGATAAATGGGCATACTCAGTTGTATATTTATTACCTTTAATATTATGTTGAATATAAATTATATTTCCACCACATTTATTTTTAGGACTGACAGTTACTACCAATCCCGCAGCAGCAGCATAAACAGTTTGTCCATAAGAACTTGAACCACCATATCCACCTAAGTCAATACCTCCATGTCCTGATCTATATTGTTGATTTACTTTTCCTTTAACCAGTGGTCTTGAAAAACCAACATCAGAAATTATATTGCCAGACTTACTATAAAAACAGCTGTCAATATAATCATCATTTTTACATCCAGCTTCTTCATACATAGAAATTATTTTCTTTTGTGATTCTATTTGTTGAGAATAGTCCATACCAATTTTGGTAACACTATCTAAATATTTATCTAATTCATCCCTTTTTTGTTCTAACTCAACTTTTTGTTTTTCTAAATCTTCATTTCTTTTAGCCAAATCAATTTGTAATTGTTTCTTTTCTTCAATTAATTGTTTTAATTCTTCTAATTTCTCTTTTTGATATTTAGAAATTTGTTCAGTTATTGCAAATCTTTTAATTAAGTCGGAAATAGATGAAGAGGATGCTATATACTCTAGATATGTAGTTTGTCCATCACTAATTTGTAAAAATCTTAGTAAATCGTTCATCTCTTTTGTTGTCTTTTTGATGTTTTCTTCACTTTCTTTAATCTTTACTTTAGCTTCTTCTATTTTTTGTTCATTTGTTTTTATTTCATTTTCTGCACTAGCAATTTCTCTTTGTTTTTTAGAAATTTCAGCTTTTGTTGATGCACTAATTGTATCATTTTGATTTTTCTTAGATTGTAGGGTCGCTAATTCATTTTTATAATCAGAAAGTTTTTTCCCTGCGGCGTTTGTATCTAAGCAAAGACTAGAAAAAATAAAGGAAATTAATAGTATTATACTTATTAACTTTTTCATATTTTCAAATACTTTCTAGCGGAACGATAACTACTAATCATTCCCACAACTGCCCCAATTACAACTAAGACTAATGAGACTTTAAATACTATATTAGTTGGATTTTCTAAACGAATAATATTGCTAAATAAATGACCATCTAATTTATCATAGGCAAGCATATAACCATAGATAGTTACCACAATTGGTACTATTGCTCCGATTATTCCCAGTATAAATCCTTCAAATAAAAATGGTAGCTTAATAACAATATTACTTGTTCCAACAAGACGCATAATATCAATTTCATTTTTACGAGAATAAATAGTTATTTTAATTGTGTTGCTAATTAAAAAGGCTGTAACTAAAATTAAGGCAATAACCACGACAATTGTTGCTTTTTCAACAATATTAAATGTTGAAACTAATTTATCAACAATACCTTCTCCATATTTAACTGAATCAATATGATTCATTTTTTTAATACTTTCTGAAACTGCTTTTAAATCTTCAGCTTGTTTTACTTTTATAGAAAATTCGTGTTGTAGGGGATTAGTATCTTCAGTCCACTCTGACATTATAGAATTAAAAACTTCTGATTCTTTTTGCATTTCTTTTTTTACATCTTCTTTAGATTCAAAAATTATACTATCAATTCGTTTATCTTCTTTCATTTTCTTTTGAATATTAGTGGCATCATCAATTGTTGCTGAACGATCTAAAAATACAATAATAGATAAATTATTTTCTATTTCTTTAGTAAAATCATTAACATTTATTGATACAATTATAGCAATTGCTACCATTAAAAGTGTAATAGTTGTACAGATTATTGAAGCAAAACTTAAACTAAAATTTCGAAAAATACTTTTAAAAGCATCTTTTATATTTTTTGATAATATTCTAAATGGCTTCATTTTCTTTATAACTTCCTTTCGCAAAGTCTCCTTTTAATATTCCATGATCTATTAAAAGTACTCTTTTTTTCATGCGATTAACTATATCTTTATCATGAGTGGCCATAATTATAGTTGTGTGCATTTCTTTATTTATATAATCAATTAATTTCATTATTTCTTTTGATGTCTTTGGATCTAGATTTCCTGTTGGTTCATCACAAATTAAAACTTTTGGATTATTAATAATTGCTCTGGCAATACATACTCTTTGACATTCACCACCAGATAATTGATTAGGAAAACTGTGAATTTTTTCTTTTAAACCTACTCTTTCTAATGCCTTTAATACTCTTGGTTTAATTTCTCTTTTTTTAACTCCCATACTCTCTAAGGGAAAAGCGACATTTTCATACACAGTAAGTTTAGGAAGTAACTTAAAATCTTGAAAAACTATGCCTATTTTTCTTCTTAATTTATAAACTTTTCGATTACGAAGTTTAGCTACATTAATTCCCCCAACAAATACGCTTCCTTTAGTTGGTTTTTCTTCCCGATAAAGTAATTTTATAAGAGAAGATTTACCACTCGCTGTACTACCAATAACAAAGACAAAATCGCCTTTTTTTATTGATACATTAATATCAGCAAGAGCAGTTACGCCATTTTTATAAACTTTATAACAATTTTTAACTTCTATTAGTTCCATCTATCCTACCACCTTAATTATAAACATTATATCAAAAAAAAAGAATTAATTAAATGGTAATTTATTCTTTTTTATTCCACCCCTTGCCTCAAAGCAATCATTTATAGTTATAAAGGCATTTTCATCAATTTCTAAAACTTTATTTTTAAAGGCAAAATAATCTTTTGTATTAACAACACACATTATCATTTTAGTTTTTTTCTTACTAAAACCACCTTCAACATTAAATATAGTTACACCTGTATTCATTTCTTTTAAAATCATATTTTTCATTTCTTTTATTTTTTTAGTATAGATTAAAAATAATTTTGAATCACTTATACCTAATATTAATCTATCGATAATAATACTTTTAAGAGCAATTATAATAAAGCCATAAATTGCTTTTCTAAAGCCAAATATTAAACCGGACAATAAAACTATTATAATATTAGTATAAAATACAGAATTCCCAGGCGATGCATGTTTTTTAAGTTTTAATCGATTGGGGCCCATATTTGATCCATCAACTTCGAATCCCGCTTTAAATACTAAAGCCGAAGATATTCCCGTTAAGGCCGCACTTATTAAAACAAGCAATATGTTATCATGCAAATTAAAATGAATATATTTTTCAAAAAGTCCGGTAAATAAAATCAAAACAGGAAAAAGATAGGCATTAATGATTACTTCAATTAAGTTAATCTTTTCTTCTTTTGTTAATATTATAAAAATATTTAAACTAGTAATAATTAAAATTGTAAAAATAGGGGTTATGTCTAATAATTTATTAAAAATTTGCGCAACACCAGAAAATCCCCCAATTACTATATTATTAGGAAGCAATATATAATTGAAGTTAAAAGCGGCAATTAGAGTACCTAAGAAAACTAAAACATATTTAATAATTTTATTTTTCAAAATATCACCTCTATTTTATTAATTATACTATATTTTTTTTCTTTTGCATATAAATTATTGAGGTGAAAAAATATGAATGGAAATTATTATCCAAATCCAACTTTTCCAGGTGCAGTTAATCAAGAAATTCCCAATGGGCCAAGCTCTTTAAATGAATCTTTACCGATGGAACAAAGCTTTATTGAAAATATTTTAAGACTTAATAAAGGAAAAAAAGTTAAAGCCTATGTATCTTTTCCCGATTCAACTGAATGGCGTAACAAAGTTTTTGAAGGAAATATTGAACAAGCGGGAAGAGACCACTTAATTATAAGCAATCCCCAAAATGGTGAATGGTATTTGATTTTAATGATTTATTTAAATTATGTTACTTTTGATGAAAGAATTAATTATGCCTATCCTTATTCAGAACAAACATATAATAATATGACAAATACAAATCAATAATAAAAAGAACCTTTAATTTTACTTTAAAGGTTTTTTTAATAAATTTTTTTCTTTTTAAATAATTTTTATTTAAAATTTTTTACTTTTAGATTTAATAATTTCATTACCTATATTAATTCCCTTTTCTACATCTTCAACATTCATTGGTATCTCACTTAAATTAATAACTAAATTAGATTTTTTGGAATTTACATTGACTTTTAAAGATTCATTTTTAATTAATTTTAAATATTTATTAAAAGAACATTTAACTTTCTTTCTTGCTGCAATAAGGTACAATTGATTTAATGTATCTTCAATAGTCGGCTTTTTCTTTTCCCAATCTTTGGGTAACATAAAGTCTCCTCCATCTAATTTGCAATTTGATAAACCTTCTTGTTTTTCAAAATCATATAAACTAATTATCTTGGCAATCATACAAGCATTAACAATTTGTTCTTGTTCTTTAGAAAATCTTTCAAATCGATAGTATGGTTCTGGTATATACATTCCCCACGAACAATAACTTGCTATGCATCTAGCCTGTTTTATGTAAGGAGTAACGCACAACTCTTGATCATCTAATTGAAAATAGTCAATTGGAGCAATAACATTTTTATCTTTTTCATTTAGTTCTAATAAGTTTTGCATTTCTTCATATACTTTGCCTAATTTTAGTGCAGGTTGTTTAACCAATAAAGTTAATTTTTTGCCATTTTTGTCAGTCATTACATAAACTAATTCTGTTTTACCATAATTAATAAAATCTATATCTAGATCTTCAATTAATAAATTATTTTTTTGGGCATAGTATTCTAAATATTTTTTTAAAAACTTCGTTATTTTTTTATATTCATCATTTTTATCTTGAGTTTTATTTACTTCAATGTACATTGGGGTTATTAGACCAATACCCATGTTTTCTAATAAAGACTGACAGGAGGTATCGTTCAATAGAAATCCATCTTGTGGCATCTCTTTAGTTTCATGGTTTACTAAAACATTATTTATAAATTCCCAAATTTCAATTATTGTTTTATCCTTTGATTTATCCATTTTGCCTCCATAAATTTTTTGAACTATTATACACTACTAATCTTATCATTTCAATTTAAATTGGATAAAATATATAGATGAAAAAATAAGCATTTTATAAAATCTTTAAAACTAAATGTTTCTGATAATAAAAAAACATAATATAAATCTGTAATTATATTATGTTTTATTTTTTGGCAAAAACTCTATGCATTCTTTCTACTGTTGGAGCAAAATGATCATAAACATTTTCTTGATAATATCTTGTATAAGTATCATCCATTAATAAATACACAAAATGTGTCATAATATTTCTTAATTTTTCATCAGGATATTTTGCTAAGATTTCATTTGCTTCATCATTAGTAAAATTTATTAAAAATGCATCATTTTCAAAATCATACTCAAGAGATTTATTTAATTGATTTAAAGTTTGTTTAAAACTTAAGGCAAACTTTCTTTCCCAAGCAAAATGATCTTTAAAATATTCTTCCATATCTATTAAAACAGAAAATTCCTCTTTCCAATCATTTTCAGTACACAATATATTTTCAATTATTTGTTTATACTGAATAGAAAGTGTAATTGTTTTTTTATTTTTATCTTCTAAATAAATGATTCTAGAATTTATAGCAAGTGTTGCTAATAATAACAATGTAAAATCATTTATATCAAGTGAATTTTTTTCCATATATACCTCCTAATTTTTTTTAATTGTTCTTAAATATTTTTTTATCGGTTGTTCATAACCTAAATTTAAAGTTAATCTAGTACTATTTCTTAATTTACAATCAGATATTAAATTATGGTATAAATCTAAATTTTCATTACTATAATTATAACATTCCATTAAAAAATTTAATATTGATTCAGGCAAAATATTTAGTAATTTAGAATTAGAAAATGAATTTTTACAAATTTTAATATATTCATCAGAAATATTTATTACTTTATAAATATCATTTTCTGTAATATTAAACTTTTGGATATCTTCACGAGAAATGTTTACTAAACCTCTTTTTATATCTTCAACAAAATCTCTCATATCATAGTATTTTCTACTAGCTTTTCCTAAATAATATAAAGCATTAATATTTTCTTCATTTTCATTATATATTTTTAGGCATCCGGATATCGTTCCAAGAATATCTAAGTCATAAAAATGTTTATTTAATTCATCTGAAGAAACAATTTTTAGTTCCTTATTATTGTTCCAAGATAATAATCTATATCCATCAAAAATTAAAGAATTAATTATGAACTTTGATTCATTTTCCATTGAAAAGCCAATATCTTCAGCTAATAAATGACATTCTTTAATCATTTTGTCAACATCATCTTTTGGGTTAGATTTATTTGTAAAATTACTTAATTTTTCCTCTAAATACTTAATCTTATCATCAATTGTTATATAATCCTTGATTAATATGTCACCATCAATAATATCATCCAAGTACCGCATCAAAAAATAATAGTTTCTTAGTAACAATCCTCTTTCTTTATATTTAGGAATTTTATCAAATTTAAAAATGTATTTTTCAAATAGCAAACCACTAAAAAATAAACGATATTTAAAATTTCTTCTTTGAAATTGTTCTTGCATTATTTTTTCGATTGTTTCCATTTTAAACCACCCTTATATTGACAAAAAACCAAATTTTAATTTAGGAAACTAAAATTTTTATTTGAAGTTAACTATTAGTGCATATCATACACTTAGTTATAAAAATAATAATATTACATTTAAAATGCAATATTATTATATAGTTTTTTATATTTTTTTGCAAGTTATTTCAGAGCTTCTCTGCTTTGTAGTTAAATTAAAAATGGTCAATAAATCTCCAAAGAAAACTTTTAGAAATATTCTATCTTTTAAATCCTAATCTTCGCATATCTTCATCTATTTCTTGACAGATTCCTTCATAGTTAATAGTTTCTTTGAAATGTTCAATTTCCCTTTGTAATAATTCTATACCTAACATAGAATACATTTCATTAGGTCTGCCATAAGTCATTTCAATCATTGGCAATATTAAAGGTGAAGCATATTTATCTCTTTCAATATCTTCGGGGCAATAACATTCGTCTGCTTCAACAAGATTAATAATTGAATCTTTTTTATCAATTTTCCTTATTTTAGGATGTTCCATCAACCAATATATTTTTTTATCATATACAAATCCTGCTGAAGTATCGATAATAAAGTGATTACTATCCTCAGAAGTTACCTCAACGATACAATGATCCGCATAAAGTGGGTTAGTATCATCCATTAATTTTGGATTTAATCTTAAACTATCTATTGATGCGTATAAAAGTTGAACATCACCTTTTTCATCTAAAAATGCTCTAGACATCAAAAGCGCTTTATCATAACAATTTCCATTAGACATTCCATCTGACAGTAATATTATTGATGCTGGTAGCCCACCATCATATATAGTTCTTAATTTTTCTATTAATTCATCATTATAAGGAGAAATAAATCCATGTTTTAATCCCCATATCAATAGTTTTTTTGATTTATAATTATGTAAATCCCATTTTATTTTTTGTAAATTTCTTTCCATCCAAAACGCCCCTTTTTGAATTGCTGTATATGATAACATAAAATCATTCAAAGTGCAAATTTCTTCTTGACTAAATTAACTTGTAACCTACAATGGCAAAAAAATTAGATTTTAATTTTCATTTTCAGATTTAATACAAAAATTTATAAAAATAGTTGAAACTATAGACAATATAAATATTATATAAAATATTTTTTGTCCTATAAATTTTGCTAAAATTGCTAATATTAAAAATACAATAACTTCAGTAAAACATAAACTCATTTGGCCTACTGAAGATAATAAATCATTATCTTCTTTTGATTGTTTAATAATATTTTGAATTGATGTCTGTATTGAAGTTTCATATACTTTTGAAACATTATCACTAACAGTTTTATTTAATGAAATAATAAATTTATTTTTTATAAATAAATATACTAAAGTAATACTACATTTGATAATTGTGACGAAATTATTTGATTTCTTAATATTTTTATCTGTATATTTTCCTATTAAAATAATAGTTATAACTTGAAATAAAAGTGATACTATGGTAACTACAGAAAATGCTTTAAAATTTTTTAGTATTAAATATAAATATAAAGGAACAAACTGTCTTTCTATTATATGATTAGTTCTTAATGCATAAATAATTTTATATTTACTTTTACTATTAATTAAATATTTTATGCTAGCTTTAAATATACTTGTTTTTCTTTCCGGCTTGTAATCTATTTTTAATATTGCTAAATATTGAAGGAAAAAGAAAGCTGAAAGTATAATAAATAATATAAAGGTATTATTACTTATAACTCCCCAAGCAACCAAGCAACTTGCTAAAACTGTACCTAATATTTTGCTAATACTATATAAACTATTAAACCTACCTCTATGATTAGTTTCGACATATTTACTAGATAAAGAATCGGAAGATGGATTAGATAATCCATTTAATCCCATTGCTATTACAAATATAATTATATTTGCTGATAAATTTTTGCTAATTAATAAAAAATATGCATAAATAATATTAAATATATTTGAAATTAATACACATTTTGCAACACCGACTTTATTAGATATAGTAACAAATAAGGGAGTTATTAATCCCATAATCAAAAATCTTATACCATATATTAATAAAATTATATATATAGGCAATCCAGCTTTATATAACATAACGGTTCCAAAAGTTTCACTCAATGCATTTGCAAAGTTATATGAAAATATACTTAAATACATATATTTATATTCTTTTTTATAAAAATATTCTTTCATCTACTTCTCCATCTAGTTTTTTAATTTATTATACAATACTAAATTTATCATTTCAATGAATACTCTTAAATTTATATTTCTTATTGTATAATTTAATTTATAATTACCTAAAACTCTTTAGTTAAAAATTTTTAAATATTTTAATTAATAATATTTTTTATATAATTATTCATTATGTTTTTTTACTATTTTTTGGTGTGGGTTACTTGTGGGTTACGAACTAAATCTAACGAGGTTTTATGAGTATCTTAAACAAAAGAAAACCCATAAACATTGAGTTTATGAGTGTTGAACGATTGGTATTTCCTATCTTTTACTAAATTGTGGTGCTCTACGAGCTTTTTTAAGACCTGGTTTTTTACGTTCTTTGCTTCTTGGATCACGAGTAATAAAACCATTTACTTTTAAGATTTTACGATATGATGTTTCACTATTTGGATCAGTGTTTTCATCAAATTTTAATAGTGCACGAGTTATTCCTAAACGAATAGCACCAGTTTGACCAGAAAAACCTCCACCTTTAACTTTAACTTCAACATCAAAATTATTTTCATTATTAGTAGCAACTAATGGTTGTTTTAAATCCATAACTAATGTTGCATAAGGCATATATTCATTAACATCTCTTCCGTTAACAGTTATTTTTCCACTACCATTTTTAATTTTAACTTGTGCTACTGATCTTTTTCTACGACCTGTTGCAGTCCAAACATTTTCTTTACTCATATTAGCCTCCTTACTTAACTTTCATTTCTATAGGTTTTTGAGCTTCATGTTTATGATTACCATCAGCATAAACAAATAATTTTTTAGCCATTTTTCTACCTAAGGCATTGTGAGGAAGCATTCCTTTAATAGCTCTTTCAACCATTTCAACAGGATATTTTTCTTTCATTTCTTTTGCTGTTCTTTCTCTTAAGCCTCCTGGATATCCACTGTGATTATAATACATTTTTTGATTTAGTTTATCACCAGTTAGATTAATTTCTGAGGCATTAATAACAATACAATAATCTCCACAATCAATATGAGGCGTATAAGTTGGTTTATTTTTTCCTCTTAACACAGTTGCAACTACTGTGGCAAGTCTACCCAACGTTTGTCCTTTAGCGTCAATTACATACCAAGAACGTTCTACAGTTTCTTTTTTTTGCATAAAGCTTTTCATAATATACTTTCCTTTCATTATGTTTATCTTTTTTAATCCTTCCCACAGACAAAAAAGAGTCCACAAATAAAATGTACCATTTAAAATTATATGTGAAATAAACTAAAAAGTCAAACAATTTTTAACATTCTTTGGCTTTTGTTAACATTTTATTACTATTATAAACTTCGTATGACTTTGTGATGGTAATAAATGCCTTTTTATCTATTTCTTTGATTTCTTTTTTTACCTTGTCATATTTATCATTTTTAATTATTGTCATAATAATTTTATAATCATTATTAAGTTTGCCACCTTTAACTTTTAATAAAGTTACATCAGTGTCATATTCATTTATCAATAAGTCTTTAATTTTATTATGTTTTTTGCTTAAAATAAGAAAAGTTTTGCTTTTGTTGATTCCAGAAAGTAATTTGTTACTAACAGTTGATAAACATAAAAGCACAATAATTGAATATATAGCTTTATCTAATCCAAAAATTAATCCACCAATAATAGATATCAATCCATCAACAATCATGATTGCTTTATTAATAGGTATTTTTAAATACTTACTTAGTGTAAATTCTATTACATCTGTTCCACCATTTGAAAAACCATTTTTATAAATTATCCCAACTCCATATCCAGCAAGTATACCTCCTAAAATAGCAACAAAAATTACTTCCGTTCCTTTAATATCAATTATATTGGGAATAAAAGAAGTTATCTTTATAAAAAACGGCGATAGTATAGCACCCAAAATAGTATTTTTAGTAAAACTCCACCCTAGAGTAAAATAACTTACGATGATTAGTATAAAATTAAGTATTAAAATAAATAACGCTGTATCAAAGTTATATAATTTATTAAATACAATGGCAATACCAGAAACTCCCCCTGGTATTAAATCATAATTTTGTAAAAATAAATTAAAACTTAAACTGTAAATAATTAAACCAACCAATAGACTAACATACCTTTTTATTTTTTTCATATTCTATCCTTTTTTTAATACACTTTCTATAATTCCTTTTATATCTCCATCCAAAACTTTATAAGCATTAGCTGTTTCATAACCACTTCGACTATCTTTAACCAAAGTATATGGTTCTAAAACATAATTTCTAATTTGACTGCCAAAATTAATACTTACATTAGATTTTAAATTATTCTCTTGTTCTTGTAATTTATCTAATTTTAACTTATATAATTTATTATATAATAATTTCATAGCAATTTCTTTATTTTTTAATTGACTTCTTTCATTTTGAACAGATACAACTATTTTAGTAGGAAGATGAGTAATTCTAACTGCTGAGTTAGAAGTATTTACACTTTGTCCCCCAGCTCCACTACTGTGAAATACATCAATTTTTAAATCTTTTTCATTTATATCAATATTTATATCATCATCAAATTCGGGCGTTACAGATACAGAGGCAAAAGAAGTATGTCTTCTTTTATTAGAATCAAAAGGAGAAATTCTAACTAAGCGATGAACTCCTTGCTCACATTTTAAATAACCATAAGCATATTCCCCTAAAATGTGGATAGTTACACTTTTAATTCCTGCTTCTTCACCATCCTGTAAATCTACAATTTCATATTTATAATTATTGTTATTTAAAAATTTTTCATACATTCTTTGTAGCATTGATGCCCAATCTTGAGCCTCAGTTCCCCCTGCACCAGGATGTATTTCTAAATAACAATTTAACTTATCGTATTTACCATTTAGTAAGTTCTGAATTTCTAATTCTTTTTTTAAAGTTTCGTTTTTATTTATTAAATTTAATAGCTCGTTATAAATTTTATTATCAAAATCTATTTTTAGTAATTCATAAATTTCATTTATATTATCAATATTTTTGGCAAATTCATTCAATTCACTCAAACTTTTTTTTATACTTTGATATTCTAAATTAATTCCATTAGCTTTTTTTATATCTTCCCAAAAATCAGAGGCATTAATAATTTGTTCTAATACACTTAATTTTTTCTCTTTATTTTTTTGGTCAAAGAGACCTCCCAAGAACATCTAAGGAATCTTTAAATTCTTTAATCTTACTTTCAATATAATTATAATCCATATATATCAAATCCTTTAATTAATTATAACTTCAAATAAAAAAAGATACAAGTTTATTCAATCTTTAATCTCTTCAAAACGATATTTTTGAGTTGCATTTGGATATTTTTCATGATCTACTTCTGATAAAAACATTTCAAGTGGTCTGGCATAAATTCCATCTTTATGTTTTGTTTTTCCATTATTGGCAAGGCAACGATATACAACTAAATCTTCACCAGTTTCACTATGTTGAGCCAAGGAAATTACAAGAACATTTGCACCCTTAAAATGTCTCCACATAGTAAATGGTTTAACTTCTCTTTTATCCATTCTTTTTCATTGACAAGAACTCCAATCAAATCAAATGCAACAGCTTTTATCATTCTTATTTCTCCCTAATCAAAATTCTCCAAGCTCGATTTTATCTTAAGTAATCTAAGTTTTTCTTTTTTTTGTTAGTTTCTAAATCAATGTATTTAATTTTGCATCTTTTAATTTAAATTTTCTTATAGGGGTACGGACTTTTTGATTTAACACATATCCACCATAAGGTTTCATTATTGTATCTATATAGATACCTGCTTTTTCCAAATCTTCTTTATATAATCTAATCATTCTTTAAGAAACTTCAAGAATATTAGATAATTCACTTACACTATACTTTCTACCATTTTGCAACAATTCTAGCATTGTAATTACATTTGATACTTTAGACATTAACATCACCGCTTACTAAAATTATTATTAATTAATCTTTATTTATATATATTATTCTTTAAAAAAGGGAGCAAATAATAATATACATAACAAAATTCCCATAAATAAAATAAAATAACCTATAATTTTTTTTAATATTATTAATTTAATACTTAAATAAATAAACAACAAAGTTAAAGGACAAAGTATTAAATAGTATGAAATTATCCAAGGTAATCTTTTTTTTAATTTCCTATCTTTACTAAATCCTTTATTAAAAATAAATTCAATTATTTCCATTATAAAACTTAATGCCAATATTAATCACTCCTTATCATTAATCTTGAAGTGTTTTTTTAAATTATCTATAAATTATCAGGGTTTAATTTTGCAAAAATTTATTGATAAATCCTTCAAATAATTTCATATCATATAAAGCTTCCGGATGCCATTGTACAGCAATTATGTTATTATTTTCAATTCCTTCTATAATTCCATCATTGCTAATAGCAGTGATTTTAAAATTTGGCGCTAAATCTTTTATGCATTGTTTATGATAAGAGTTAACTTCAATTATTTCTTCTCCATATACGCTATATAAAAATGAGTCAGAATTTATTTTAATCTGGTGTTTACTTTGATCTATTAATTTATGATTGGGAATATCTTGCTTAAGAGTACCACCAAATATTACATTTATTTCTTGTATTCCCGCACAAATTCCCAATATTGGCTTTTTAGAGGTATGAAAAAGTTCTACTACTTTTTTCACTAAAGGATATTCATCAAAACTATATTTTTTATTCTCTATAGGTTTTTCGCCATAATATTTAGGATAAACATCATTAAAACTTCCAGTTACTATTAATCCATCACACATATTACAAATTTCTTCTAACTTAATTTCCGATATTATAGGAATTAACAGTATATTTAATTTATCAAATATTTCTTTAAAGTGACTATCTAAATAATATTTTTTATTAAATGGCTCTTCTTTATCGTGATTTTCTATTCTTTCAATTATTGCAATTTTCATAAATACTCCTATATAGTTTGATTTTTTTAATTTTAATACAATCAATTTTCTTTTTTTAAATTATTTAAATTGTAATAAGGGTTTAGAGATTTATAATATGGACAAGATGCATTATTTATTTTATATAATTCACCAGATTTGGCATTTCTAATATCAGTATGTGCTGGTTCCATGTGGGCATCTATATTATCTGCAAAATTTATAATTACAACTTCAAGCATTTTGGGCAAAACTAAAGCGCCCCACTCACTATATTCATTCATATGACTACCAATCATGTGGATAATTTGATTTTTAAATTGCTCATCGATATCATATTTACTTAAATAATTTTCGACAATATGCGTTCCTTCATAAGAATGCCCTAATAAGGCACCTGAATTCCCATTAACTAAATCTTCTTTATTGTTAAAATCTTTAAAATCATTACACTTTCCTATATCATGTAATAGACTGCCAAAAATAACTAAATCCCTATCTACTTCTAAATCCGGATATAAATTACATATTGTTATTGCATTTCTTGTTACAGAATACATGTGATATAATAATCCACCTTTAAAGAAATGATGAGATCCAGTGGTAGCAGGTTTGTTTATCAGCTTTTCTTTATAATCATTATATATTACTTTAATTAGTTCTTTTAATATGGGATTTTTAATATTTTCACCATATTTAATACATTGTTTATATATATCATTTAAATTAATTTTCATATTTTTTTCACTCCACGCTTCTAATAAATAATTTCAGTTTAATTAGGAATAATTAATTTGTTTAATTATATTATTTATTATTGTAAATATTAGATTTGATAATATATCAATTTATATAAGATAAATGTCTTTTTATTTGCAATTTCCAATTAATTTTCTTTTAGTTTTCTTTATTTAATTTATTAATATATATTTCTATTAAATCGGGATCATTTTGATTTTCAGGTAAATTATCTAAATCAAAAAATTTCATATTTTTAGACTCATTATCCCACTTTAATTCTCCAGAATACTTTCTAACACAATATAATGCTGTGTTATTTATTACTACATCTCCATTTGGATAATCATTTCTTCTAGTTGATCCTGACACTATGTCTATTAATTCTAAATCTTCTTCCTTAACATCAAGATTTGTTTCTTCTTTTATTTCTCTAATAATTGTATCTTGGAATCTTTCACCTAGTTCTTGACATCCACCAGGAAGTCCCCATTTATCTCTATCCGCTCTACTTTGTAATAGTATTTGTCCTTTATCATTAACAATAATTACAGCTGCTCCATCCTGCAATAAAACAAATCTATGTTTAAGAACACCCATACACATTCTTGTAAATACAGGATATCCTATAATGTTACTTAATTCTATAATTTCGTCTGCTGAAAGTGGCTCAATAATTTTTATTAACTCTTCATAGGATAGATTTCTTTGATCTTTTACTGATAATTTTTTTATATTTTCTATTATTTCTTTATTTGACATTTTTTACTCCTTATATTACAACACAAAATAAGTGATAATGTTATTTCTTATTATAGATATTTTTATAGAATAGAAAATTTAGAAAATGTTTACCTTTTATTTAACATTTATAAATTTGCAAAACTATTTATTTTATTATTATTTTATAGGTAAATCTCTTAAAGATTTTTGAATTTTCTCATTAGCTTGTGGTGCAAAAATATATAATTGCTCTAATTCTTTTTCACTATCATTTGCATGACAATGTTTAACACCTGGTGGAATTAAAATACAATCTCCTTTATTAAGTATGTATTCATCACCATTTACCGTTTTAACTTTTCCCTGTCCTTCAAGCATATAAATAACTTCTTCAAAATCTCTTACATGCATTGATGTTGCGCTATTCGCAGAAATTTTAACAGTTCCTAAATCTAAATTTTTAGCACCATTTTTTTTATCTAGTAAAATACTTAGTGTTAATCCTTCGCCAAAATCTCTAACTTCTACATTTTCTTTTTTTATTAATTTAATATTCATTTTAATTTTTCCTCCCAATATTTAAAACATTATCTATAATTCAATTATTACACAAATAACCACAATAAAATTATACCATAAATTCCTGCTTCATTAAATTTTTTATAATAACCATTCTTTTTAACTTTTTTGTATAATTGTCTTATTTTATATAATAAATCTGAATGATTCTTGGAAGTAATATGATAACAATATAATGACAAAGTATCCATTTTTTTTAATTCATAATCAAAATAATATTCATTTTTCATATGTTCAAAATTTACTATAGGTATCATTTTATATTTTGCCAACCCATTTCTACATTCAGTTGGTGTTATATTAGATAGTTGTTTAAAGGCTCTATTAAAGGCCGAAGCAGAATTATATTGATATTTAAAAGCAATATCTATTATTTTTAAATTTGTATTTCTTATTTTTTCAAATGCTTTACTTAATCTTTTTTTATAAATTCAATGATTGTCATATCTGTTAAAAACATAAAAATTCGTTCAAGAATAAATATATTAGTATTAGTTATTTTACCTAATTCATTATAATCTATTTCATTATCAAGATTTTTTTCAATATAATAAACCATTTTATTTAAATTATCAAAATTCATCAAGCAAAACCTCCCGCAGTATTTCTTAAATAAGAAAATTTTCAACATAAGTTTACTAGGTTTATTATATCATATATTTTAACCTTTTACTATCGTCAAAAATTTGTCACAATAAGTATTTTTTATTCATCTTTCATTAAATTATATCTATAGATTTTAGTATAGCATCCATTTCCTAATGGTGCTTTTTCTAAAAACTCCCATCCCATTTTTTCATAATAATTGTCTAAATCTGTAGTTAAATATAAGTTGCTATATTTCATATTTTTAGATTCTTCTATAACTTTCTTTTGTAATAATGTTCCAACCCCTTTATTCCTATATTCATCTTTTACAAACAATGTTGACATCCATGGATACAAATCTTGTCTTGCTGTTAAATCATTTCGCCATATTGAAACAACTCCAATCACTCTATCATTATATTTAGCGATATACATTTGGGGAATATCTTCATAATTTAAAGAATGTTTAGATCTATAAATTACATCTTTTAATTTATCATTATGTTGCTTAGACCATTGTTCCCATATCCATTCTGATACTTCCTCTAAATACTTTATATCATCTAATAAATTAACAACTTCTACTTCTTCTATAAACATTTTTATTTTCTCCTTTATTTTTTCAATATAATATTTAATTTTCATATATATCATCATTAATTTTTAATACCATTTTTCTATAATGAGTTTTAAAGCCTAATCTTTCATATAAATCTCTTGCTATATTATCTCCTGTTACTTCTAATGACATATCTTTATTTTCTCTTTTAGCCATATCAATAATTTTATTTAATGCTATTGTTCCTATTCCTTGATTTCTATACTTCTCATTTATAAAAAATCTGTATAAATATAATTCTTTTGGATAGTTTTTTATGCCTATAAAACCAACCATTTGATTATTGAATATTATTTTATAATATTCCTCATTATTTTCAAATTTTAATTCTTCCGGTTTTATAATTCTTAACTGATATATCGGATCGACAGTATTATGATGTTTCCATTCTTCTATAATCCATTCTCTAAAATAATCATTGTTTGCTTTTTCTAATTCTATTTTTTTCATTTTAAATAAGTACCTTTCTACAGTATTGATATTCATATTTATAACATAAAAATTCATCTTTCCCAATAGTATATATCTATATATTATTTATGTAATAAAGTAATAACATATAAATATTTTTATACCTCTTAAAAAGATTATATCACAATATTTAATATTCTAAAATTGCTCTACCTAATAAAACAACACATAATAAAACTTCAAAACCTTATCTAATCGTTATTTTCTATTAAAAATCATCTAAAAAATGGAACAAAAAACTCGCTTCCCTTTATTTCGTGGGCTTTACGAGTTTATTTACCACAACAGTTTTTATACTTTTTTTCTGATACTACAATAAGTACAATATTATATTATCTGCTAAATTATTAATCTTTAATCTCTTCAAAACGATATTTTTGAGTTGCATCTGGATATTTTTCATGATCTACTTCTGATAAAAACATTTCAAGTGGTCTGGCATAAATTCCATCTTTATGTTTTGTTTTTCCATTATTGGCAAGGCAACGATATACAACTAAATCTTCACCAGTTTCACTATGTTGAGCCAAGGAAATTACAAGAACATTTGCACCCTTAAAATGTCTCCACATAGTAAATGGTTTAACTTCTCTTTTATCCATTTTTTTTCACTCCTTTAACTTATATTTTAATTTTCTTTATTTAATTTATTAATATATATTTCTATTAAATCTGGATCATTTTGATTTTCAGGTAAATTATCTAAATCAAAAAATTTCATATTTTTAGACTCATTATCCCACTTTAATTC
>CANRDL010000001.1 GCA_947629405.1 uncultured Bacilli bacterium | reverse complement strand
AATGACATTAAATTCATTAAACATCCTGAAATTGCATTTAAAAATAAATACTGCAAAGCAAATAGTAAACTTGAAAATATTTGATATTTTAATAAAGTACCTTTTTTATCTTTTTGAAAACTCATTACAAGAACTACTAATGCTATTATTCCAAATAATTGTGCCACATAAAACATATTTATACCATCCTAATTTATTTTTATACTAAAAGTATTCTATACAAATTTATATTAAATTTTATTATATTATATCATTATCTATAAATTTTTTAAAATTGTATTTTAGAAAAAACTTTTCCTAAACTATCATTTATTACTAAATCTGCTTTATTATCATAAGGAGTACTGTCTTTATTAATTAAAACTAATTTTTTGCCTTTGAAATAATTTATCAAACTACTTGCCGGATATACAGTTAAAGAAGTTCCCGCAATAATCAACATGTCGGCATTTTGAATTACTCTAATGGCATTTTCTATAGTTGTTTCATCTAGCCCTTCTTCATAAAGTACTACATCTGGTTTGATAATTCCTCCACATGAACATTTAGGAATACCTTTACTTTTAAATACATATTTAGCATCATAAAATTTTTTGCAATTCATACAATAATTTCTGTAAATACTTCCGTGTAATTCCAAAACTTTTTTAGATTCTGCTTTTTGATGAAGCCCATCTATATTTTGAGTTACTATCGCTTGTAGTTTTCCTTTTTTTTCAAGTTCTACTAATTTAATATGAGTAATATTAGGATTATATTTTAAACTATTTAGTTTAGATTTATAGAAACAATAAAATTCCTCAGTATTATTTATAAAAAATGTATGACTAAGTATTACTTCTGGTGGATATTTATAATGCTGATTATATAAACCATCCTTACTTCTAAAATCAGGAATACCACTTTCAGTAGATACGCCTGCCCCACCAAAAAAGACAATATTATCACTTTCTTCTATCCATTCTTTAAATTTATTTATCTTATCTTTCATTCTATCTCCTTATAGTTTATTAGCCTTATGTTATTTAATTATAATATATTTATAATTATTTATAAAGTAAAGATTACAAAAGCAGGATTTTATTCCTGCTTTATATAAATTTAAAATAGGGTAATATTATTTTAATAAATGTATATTACTTTCATCAAAAGGTTCTTTATTATTTTCAATATCCTTAACAATATTATCTATATATTGATTAATATTCTTTTTATATATTATTAAAACTTTTTTAATGATTTTTTTTACATCCATTTCCTTAATATTTAAATAATTAGCTATGTCTTTTATAGAAATATTAACCCCAAATTTTAATAACGCTATTAATAATTCATCGTTATTTAATTCACCGGTTAATAATATTCCAAAATTGTTTAATTTCAAATCATTTTCTATTATGATATTTTTTAATTTAGTATCTGTTGAATTTGGAGATAATTTGTATTCATAATTTATTTTATTTTTATTTTCTAAATTTTTTTTAATTTTTGGTATAAGAATATTATTTAGTTTATTTTTATGATATAAACTAAAACTTGGATCTCTTTTAGGGTGATCTAAATCCTCACCATAACATATTTTAATTATTTCCTTGTCTTTTGGAGGTAACTTGTCTAATACTTCATCAACTTTTTCTCGAGGATATTCTGATAGTCGTTCATATATACTTTTTAATTTTGGACCACATTTTTTTGTTAATATGCTATCAATATTTTCAGGATCTTCTAAAATTTTTCTCAGCTTTGGTAAAAGAATATTATTTATTCTGTATGAATGAATTTTTTCAAATTCTTTACTTCTTTTGGGATTATCTAAATCTTCGCCATAACATATTTTAATTAATTCTTCGTCTTTTGGAGGTAACTTATCTAGTACTTCATCAATTTGTTCACGTGGATATTTGGATAACCGTTCATATATACTTTTTAATTTTGTCCCACTTTTTTGAGCAAATATATTATCAATATTTTCAGGGTTTTCTAAAGCTTCTTTCATTTGAGGTATAAGATTATTGTTTAGTTTAGTTTTATGATAACGACTAAAACTTGGATTTCTTTTAGGATGCTCTAAATCTTCACCATAACAAATTTTAATTAATTCTTCGTCTTTTGGAGGTAACTTGTCTAATACTTCATCAATTTGTTCACGTGAATATTCTGAAAATCGTTCATATATACTTTTTAATTTTGGTCCACATTTTTTTGGAGCTAATATATTATCAATATTTTTAGGATCTTCTAAAGCTTTTCTTATCTTTGGTAAAATTGATATATTTAAATTAACTGAATTAGAAATAACAAAATTTTCACTTCTTTTAGGATGATCTAAATCTTCACCATAACATAACTTAATTAATTTTTTATCATTTGAAGATAACTTGTCTAATACTTCATCAACTTTCTCACGTGGATATTCTGAAAGTCGCTCATATATACTTTTTAATTTTGTCCCACTTTTTTGAGCAAATATATTATCGATATTTTTAGGATTTTCTAAAGCTTCTTTCATTTGAGGTATAAGAATTCTATTTAGTTTACTTGAATGATTGACTTTAAACTCTTTACTTCTTTTAGGATGATCTAAATCTTCGCCATAACATATTTTAATTAATTCTTCGTCTTTTGGAGGTAACTTATCTAGTACTTCATCAATTTGTTCACGTGGATATTCTGATAGTCGTTCATATATACTTTTTAGTTTTGAACCATTTTTTTGAGCAAATATATTATCAATATTTTCAGGGTTTTCTAATGCTTCTCTCATTTGAGGTATAATAGTACTATTTAGTTTATTTTTATGATATATACTAAAATTCGGATCTCTTTTCGGATGCTCTAAATCTTCACCATAACACATCTTAATTATTTTCTTGTCTTTTGGAGGTAACTTGTCTAATACTTCATCAACTTTTTCTCTAGGATATTTTGATAATCGTTCATATATATTTTTTAACTTTGGACCACCTTTTTTAGTCAATATATTATCAATTTTTTCCGGATTTTCTAAAGCTTCTTTCATTTTTGGTATTAGAGTATTATTTAGTTTATTTTTATGATATCGTTTAAAACTCAGATCTCTTTTAGGGTGATCTAAATCCTCACCATAACATAACTTAATTAATTCTTTATCATATGAAGGTAATTTATCTAATACTTCATCAACTTGTTCACGTGAATATTCTGATAGTCGTTCATATATACTTTTTAGTTTTTCATAACTTTCTTGAGTAAATATATTATCAATATTTTCAGGATTTTCTAAAGCCTCTTTTATTTTTGGAATAAGAATATTATTTATTCTGTATGAATGAAAATTTTCAAATTTTTTACTTCTTTTAGGATGATCTAAATCTTCACCATAGCATATTTTAATTAATTCTTCGTCTTTTGGAGATAACTTATCTAATACTTCATCAACTTGTTCACGTGAATATTCTGAAAATCGTTCATATATACTTTTTAATTTTGGTCCACTTTTTCTTCGAACAAATATATTATCAATATTTTCGGGATTTTCTAAAGCTTCTCTCATTTTGGGTATAAGAATATTATTTAATTTATTTTTATTACAATGATTAAATTTTTCCCCTCTTTTAGGATGATCTAAATCTTCACCATAACAAATTTTAATTAATTCTTTATCTTCTGAAGGTAATTTATCTAATACTTCATCAACTTTTTCTCGAGGATATTCTGATAGTCGTTCATATATACTTTTTAATTTTAGACCACCTTTTTTAGCAAATGTATTTTCAATATTTTTAGGATTTTCTAAAGCCTCTCTCATTTTGGGTATAAGAATATTATTTAGTTTATTTTTTTGATATTGACTAAAATTAGGATCTCTTTTCGGATGATCTAAATCTTCACCATAGCCCATTTTAATTAATTCTTCGTCTTTTTGAGGTAACTTGTCTAATACTTCATCAACTTGTTCACGTGAATATTCTGAAAATCGTTCATATATACTTTTTAATTTTTTATTACGTTTTTTTCGAGCAAATATATTATCGATATTTTCCGGATTTTCTAAAGCCTCTTTCATTTTGGGTATAAGAATATTATTTAATTTAGTCGAGTATAAAGCATTAAACTCTTTACTTCTTTTAGGATTATCTAAATCTTCACCATAGCTCATTTTAATTAATTCTTCATCTTCTGAAGGTAATTTATCTAATACTTCATCAACTTTTTCTCGAGGATATTCTGATAGTCGTTCATATATACTTTTTAATTTTGGACCAGATTTTTTAGCAAATATATTTTCAATATTTTCGGGATTTTCTAAAGCATCTTTCATTTTGGGTATAAGAATAATATTTAACTTATTTCTTTGATATTGACTAAAATTTGGATTCCTTTTAGGATTATCTAAATCCTCACCATAGCTCATTTTAATTAATTCTTTATCTTTCGAAGATAATTTATCTAATACTTCATCAACTTTTTCTCGAGGATATTCTGATAGTCGCTCATATATACTTTTTAATTTTGTCCCACTTTTTTGAGCTAAAATACTATCAATATTTTCAGGATTTTCTAAAGCATCTTTCATTTTGGGTATAAGAATATTATTTAGTTTATTTTTTTGATATTTACTACAATTTGAATTTCTTTTCGGATGCTCTAAATCTTCACCATAGTTAATTTTAAGTAGTTCTTTATCGTACTGGGATAATTTATCTAATACTTCATCAACTTTTTCACGTGGATATTCTGATAGTCGCTCATATATACTCTTTAATTTTGGACCAGATTTTTTACTTGATTTTACATTATGATTAATTTGTGGAGTATTACCTAAATTTAAATTTTTATTTTCTATTTTTTCAGGTTGGACAGATTTAGTAACTTTTTTATTAATTGGTTTAAAATTATCTATCTTTAAATTTTGATCTTTTGTTTTTTCAATTGATATTGGTTTAATATTTTTCAAAGATTTATTAATTAAATTAATTTTTAATAACCTAGAATTATTTACAATAATATCTAATGATTTTTTTCTAATATTATTAAATTCTTCTTTGGTAATATTAAATGCGTTTAAAATAATATTTAAATCAATATTATTAAAATATAAAATTGAAATTTTGTATTCCTCATCAGTTAATTTTTTGTTCAAAATTGGACATATTACTGAGGCATCGTATAAACAATTTAAAAAGGTATAATTATTTAGTTTATTTTTATAAAGAAAAACTAATAAATGGGCAATAGAACTTTCATCATAATTATTTACAATTTTATTTAAAGTAGATAATAATTCTGATTTTATATTTGTTAGATACTTTAAGCTATTTATTAAATTAAATTTATTTATATCCCATATCATATTTAAAGAGTCAAGAAAAATAAATGATTCAATATCTATAGTCTTATTATGATATTCCTTTTTTTTAGAAAGAAGATATTTACCAATTTTCACTCTATTATAAACTAAATCATCAGAAACAAATAAATTTTTATGAATTTTATAATATAATTTAATAGCAGCGTTAATTTTTTCTTCAGAAAAATTATTATTTTTAGTAAGTTCTTTAAGAATATTTCTCATTTTTGGAACTAGTGATTTATAAAATTCATTATAAAATTTCGAAGTATTAACTTTTTTAGGAACGTTTTGACTATCTAATTGCTCCTTTAAGTTATTTCCAAACCTAATTTTAATTAACTCCATTTCTTTATCAGTTAGAAATGATAACATTTTATTTACATTTTCTTCTGAATAATCACTAAAATAAGTATAAATAGTATCTAATTTCATATAATTCCCTCAGTAAAAAATTTTTTTAAATACCCTTTTTAACAGCAAAATATAAATAATATAAAGCCCAATTCTTTAAATTATATATTAACATATTATGATAATTTGTCAAATAATTTTTATATTAATATTATTAAAAAAAGTAAACAAAAAGTTTACTTTAATTTTCACTTTGAATATTCTGAATTGTTTGATTTATAGAATCAAGTTGGACATTGTTTATAGTATACCAACCATTATTAGTCATTGTATCATATGTATCTGCTTGCGCTTGCATAATCATATCTAATCCTTTTTTTAATAATTTTCTTACATCGGGATTAGAGCTTTCTAAAGTTCCATGAACAAATACTTCTACAGTACTTTTTAAAAGTAATAAATAATTTTCCATAATTAATTTATCATTCATTTTTCTTTTCCTCCAATAAATTCATTAATTTTTTATGTAATGATTTATGATCATCTAGTTGTTTTTGCATAAATGATACAATTTTTTCATCTTCTAACACTTCAATTGATTCAGTAATTATTGATGCTAAATTTTTTTCATGCTTAATAGCATCTTCAACATAATCTAATTCTTTTTGTGTCATAAATTTCCTCCTGTTATTAATATGGCAAAAATAAATTATTTTAAACCTATTTAAATTAAAAAAGTAGGCACATTTTAATGTATCTACTTTTGTTTGTTAATTTTATATATTTAAAGTTTCATTTTGATATAAATTTTGCTAGTTTTTAATATATTTTTCTTTTATTTTTTTATATTTTCTTTATTTATGTCAGTTACAATTGGGTTATATCCATTTTTTATAAGTTCATCAACAATTGCAGAGCCAATGCCTCCACATCCACCTGTTACTAATACATTTTTCATATTTATACCTTATTTCTAATCCTCTTAATCAACTTTTCCAAAATTTTTAAATGGAAATAAAATAAATGAAGTTTTCCCTTTAATTTCATTTTTATTAATAGGCCCAATATATCTTGAATCTTTAGAATTTTCTCTATTATCACCCATTACAAAATAAGAATTTTTAGGTACTTCTATTGGTTCAAAATCAGAAGTTAATCCTGAACCATATTTATCTTTTAATTTTTTGCCATTAATATAAATATTTCCATTTTGACAAGATATTTTTTCTCCAGGAAGCGCAATAACTCTTTTAATTAAATAATCATCTTCTTTTAATACAACTATATCAAAACGGTCTATGCCATTTACAGTTTTACCAATTTTATTTAAAATCATTATTTCTTTATCTTTTAAGGTTGGATACATACTACTTCCATTTACTCTAATTGGCGTTACTAAAAATGTTCTAATTAGTATAACTACTATAACTACTATTACATAAGGAATTATTTCTTTTAATATTTTCATAAATCATACTCTCTTTCAATTTAAAAAAAATTAAGGAAACCTTAATTTCTTTCAGGAATTTTAAATTCTTTTTTCATTCCTTTTAATATACCTTTAAGTTTAACACGTCTTACTTTACCTTTTCTAACAACAGTAATCTTATCAATACTTGGAGCATTAACAGGAAAAATTCTAAGAACTCCTACTCCATAGCTTTTTTTACGTACTGTAAAAGTTTCAGTTACACTTCCACCTTTTTTAGCAACAACTACACCTTCAAAAGCTTGGATTCTTTCTTTCTTTCCTTCTTTAACCCATACATCGACTCTTACTGTGTCGCCTACTCTAAACTCAGGAATATTTGGTTTAATTTGTTTTTGGTTAATTTTATCTACTAAATTAGCCATATTAAAATCATTCCTTTCTATATAATATTATCCATGTAATCATAAACTAAATTCAGCGGATTGCATTTAAGCTTTATTACAAAAGCAATAAGATTATATCACAATAATAATATGTTTTTCAAGTTTAAATTATTTACCTCCACGACTTCTTCTTTCTTCTTGTATATATTCATCATGATAATTAAAATTAAATTGACTACTTCTAAGCTGTAATTCTAACATTCTTAACTGTTCTAAAAAATATTCTTCTTGCATTTTATTTAAATATTTTTGATATTTATTAAGTAAAATTCCCCTAAGTCTATTAATTTCCCCAAGTAAAATTCCACTATCAGTATCATCAGTTTCGCCAATATTTATAAAATAGTATATTTTTTTAGCAAGTTTATCTATCGCATTACTAAATTTAACTACTAATATTTTTTGGATTATTAAAGGATCAGTTACTATTAATTTTTTTACAGAACCTGTTTTAGGTTTAAATTCATAACTGTTATCTTTTACTTTTACTACTTTAATAATTTTACTGGTTTTAACAGTCCTTTTTATTAAAAAACTTGCCATAATATCACCTACTCTATTATATCTGGTCTTTTTTCTTGTGTTCTTTTTATTTGTTCATTTTTTCGCCATTCGGCTATTTTTTTATGATCTCCGGAAAGTAATACTTCTGGAACATTTAATCCTCTATAACTTCTTGGTTTAGTATATGTTGGATAATCAAGTAAATTATTATTAAAAGATTCATCACAAATACTTTCTTTATTTATTACTTCATCTAATAGTCTAACAATGCTATCAGTTATTGTCATTGCGGGAACTTCGCCACCGGTTAAAATATAATCTCCAATACTTATTTCTATATCTGCTAAAGTTCTTATTCTTTCATCAAAACCTTCATAGTGGCCACAAATAATAATTAAATGTTTTTCATCTTTTAAATTTACAGCCATTTTTTGATTATATTTTTTTCCATCAGGAGTTAATAAAATAATTTTAGAATCTTTTGTTTTAATGTCATCAATGCAATCAAATATTGGTTCACATCTTAAGACCATTCCTGGCCCACCACCATAAGGGGTATCATCTACTTGATTATTATTTAATTTAGAATATGTTCGAAAATCTATAATATTTATTTCTACTTTCTTTTTCTCTATTGCTCTTTTAATAATAGATTCATTTAAAAAACCAGTAAACATATTGGGAAATAAAGAAAGAATATCAATTTTCATAATAAACCTCCAATATCTTCTACTATTATTTCTTTATTTTTATTATTTATATTTTTAATAAATGGTCCATTAATAGGAATATAAAAATTTTTATCACCAGCAATTTTATATAATAAATTAGGAGTATTATTATCATAATCCACTATTTTTCCAATTTTATTATTATTAAATATAACATCATAGCCAATTAGATCATCATAAAAAAATTCACCATCATTTAATAAAATATCCTTGCGATCTTTATAAACTTTTAAATTAATATATTTTAATACATCATTAATATTATTTAAATTATCTAAAGTTATCAAATCGTAATTTTTATGTATTCGATAGCTTTTAATTTGATGTTTTTCTTTATTATCACCAAGATAAATGTAAGTATTTTCTTTAAATAATTTATCTTTATATTCAAGATTACTTATAATTTTTAATTCACCTTTAATTCCATGAGTTGATACTATTTTACCTATAAATTTATAATCCATATTATCACCTTTTATTTAATTCATATAAAATAATAGAAGCAGCTACTCCAACATTTAATGATTCACATTTTTTATTAATCTGTATATAAATATTTTTATCAACTTTATTTTTTATATCTTCAGATATACCATTTCCTTCATTACCTAATATAAAGGCTTCTTTTTCTTGCTTTTTGACACTTTCAATCGCAATTCCATTATTTACATCTGTTCCATAAATTATAAACCCCTTATTTTTTAATTCATTAATTGTCTCTTTTAAATCTCTTCTTATAATGTTAATTTGAAATAATGTTCCTTGGGTAGCATTAATCACTTTAGGATTATATAAATCCACCGAATTATTAGATAGGATTATAGTATCAATATTAAAAGCTAAACTACTTCTTATAATTGTACCTAAATTACCTGGATCTTGAATATTATCAAGCATTAAAACTTTATTTTTTATTTCTTCTTCTTTTTTAAATTTAACTATACCAATCTCTTTTGGAATATCACTTAAAGATGTAATACTCTTTATTACTTTTTGGTCAACTAATCGATAATTTACGGGAAAAGATGGTTTATCTAAAGATATAATTTCTTCTAAAACATGAGCATTATAAGCCTCTTTTATAAGATGAGGAGTCTCTACTAAAAATAGCTTATATTGATCACGATATTTTTTATTTTTTAATTTTCTTATTTTTTTTATATATGAATTATCTAAAGATATTATTTTTTCCATAGCAATAACTCCCATAACAATTGTATCATAAATTTTTACTCTTTTAAATATCTCTAAGCATTTTTCGGGCCATTTTATAATAAGGATAATGAATGCTTACCTCTTGCCAAAATGATTTCGAATGGTCATGATGATAGAAATGACATAATTCATGAATTATAACATAGTCTAACAAAGTTGCTTCTTTTTTTAACAACTCAGTATTCAAAGTAATTATATTATCCTTATAATTGCATACACCCCATCTAGTTTTCATTTTGCGAAATTTCAAAGTGAAATTAGGGAGATTCTTAAAATCATTTTTTATATCATTAACTCTTTTAGTAAATATTCTCTTCACTTCTTCTTTATAAAATTTCGCTAATTTATCTTCGTTTCGAACATGAATATTATCATTCTCAAAATAGGGCTTTGCTGTATTATCATAAATGATATTATATTTATTTCCTAAATAATAAAAATATTTATTACTTTCTAATTCTCGTTCCTTAATATCAATTAATTTTTTTATTGCTTTAACATTTTTTATAATTAAATTTTTAATTTCCATACTTGGAATTAATCGAGAGGCCGAAACTTGAATTTCTAAATCATCAGTTATTCGAAAATAAACATTTTTTATTTTTTTACGAATAATTATTACTTTATATATTTTATTATTAATTTCTACTTCCATATCTTCATCCCCAATTAAATTATACCATATTATTTATTATTTTTAAGCCAACAAAAAAAGCCAAATATAATTATTATTTTTTAGCTTTAATAAGTTTTGTAGGATAATGAATATAAACATTAGTATTTGTAGCAAATTCCCCACTATTTTTAATATATCCTAAAAGATAGTCATATTCTAAATTTTCCTTTATAAAATTAAAATTAGCAAATGATAGATTATATCTATTTATTAAATTAACTATTAATTTATTTAAATTTTCTCTTTTTATACCTATTATTTTAATACATTTATCCCGAAAATATTTTAAAAATTCTATTTCACTTACAATATTAAAATTTATATCTTTAGGTAATATATAACAATTAATTCTATCCACCATTTCAAAAAAATAAATGGAAATATTATTAGATGCTGCATCATATTTATATTTACTTACATTATTATATACTCTTTGAAAATTATCTTCAAATTTTTTAATTTTATTCTCCATACTATCACCTAAGATATTATATAAAAATTAAAATAAAAATTATGTCGAAACCTGTAAGTATTTATCAATTGTGACAAATTTATATCCTTGAACGGTTAATTTATCAATAATTTCTATTGCCGCATCAACACTGGTATCATATATATCATGCATCAAAATTATTTCATTACCATCAACTTCATTTAAAACTTTTTTTACTATTCGTGGTGTATTTTGATAGCGCCAATCTTTTGAATCTAATGTCCACCTAACTAATTTTAAATTTATTTTATTTATTTGATTTTTTTTAATTGAACCATAACTTGGACGATAATATTTAGGATAAATAGATGTAATAGAAAAAATAACATCAGAAGTTTTCTGTAATTCATTTTGGGCTTCTAAAAAAGAAAGTCGAGATAAATTATAATGATTGTATGTATGATTTCCAATAGTATGACCTTCATTAACTATTCTTCTAGTAATTTCTGGATATTTTTCAGCTTGCAAGCCTAAAACAAAAAATGTAGCCTGAATATTTCTTTTTTTTAATTCGTCTAATAATCTCGGAGTAGTTTTATTATTTGGACCATCATCAAAGGTAAGAGCGATATATTTAGAATTAATATTATTATTTACAACTTTTTCTTCTTTATATGATAAAGAAATAACTAAAATAAATATTATTAAAATAATTTTTTTCATTTGACTTCATCTTGTTTAATAATGTAAAATTTTGAAGATTTATAAAAAGCATAAAAGATATCTTTTGCTTCTAAATTTTGATTATCTAAATTATGAATTAACCATTCTTTAGTTTTATCTAAATATTCTAATGCTTTATATTGAATTGATCCATCAACTATTAAAGGCAAAGGTAAATCTTTTTTTATTTTTAATATTCCATATTTAAATACGGATAATTTACCATTTGATTCAAGAATAGCATATTCGACTTCTTCAATACTTCTAATATCTTTTTGTCTAAGTTGTAACAATAAATCTTCTAAAGTATATCTTTGTTTAACCATTTCTTTGTAATTAACTTTACCATTTAAAATTATTATGGAAGGATGCGGAGAAAGTGCCCTTCTTACTTTTTTTGATTTTAAAGAAATAAAAGCTAAAATAATTTCCAATAAAACTAAAAGAGAAATTGGCAAGACTGTTTGCAATATAGTCTTATTCGTATTTTCAATACTTATGGCAACCATTTCAGCAATAAGGATAGAAACAATAAGGTCAATTACGCCTAGTTGTCCTATTTCTCTTTTTCCCATTAATTTATAACAGACAACTATAAAAAAATAAAAAAAGAATGTTCGATAAAGTATTGTAAAAATTTCCATAAAAATATCACCATTATTATTATGTTTCATGAATAGTTTTTTTAAACATACATATTATTTATTAGGTGATTATTTTGAAAAATTTTATTTTAAAACATAAAAAATTATTATTCTTTACTTTATTATTTGTAATAAGCATATTAATTTTTTCATTATTTAATTATATATATATAATTAATGATTTTGTTTTATCAATATTAAATTTTTTACTAGTAATCGTTTATTCAATACTTTTTGGTATTCAAAGAGGAATAAAAAGTCAAAAAAAAGGCCTTTTAGTTGGCCTAAAATATGGAGTTCCCATAATTTTAATTTTATTCATATTTGGTCGAATATTAAATTTTCCTCTCTACTTTAGTAATATTTTATATCTAATAATAATTTTAATTAGTATAATTTTTGGAAGTATTATTGGAGTTAATAAAAAACAAACTTAATCATAATAAATTTTATAATCCATAGGATCAACATATGTTGATTCTTTTATATACTCATCAGTGATGGGATCAACAAGTTTTTTTAAATATTTATTTTTATACAAGTCTTTTAAATAAATATTTTCATCTTCCTTACATTTATTATCATTTACACATTTTTTAGCGGCCTCAATAATTTGATTATCTAAAGCATTATATAAAGCATCATTATGTCTTTCTCTAACTTTTAATATTGTTGGCACACCAATTATTAAAATTAACGCTATTATCGCTATAAATATGATAATTTTATTATTATTCATGATTATTTACACCTCTTTTATATTCTTCTAAAAATTTATCTCTAAATTCTAAAACATTATTATTCTCAATCGCTGTTTGTAAATTAGTACATAAATTAGTTAAAAAATTTATATTATGAATTGATAATAATCTTGCTCCAAAAGTTTCATTAGCGACAATTAAATGTCTTATATAAGCCTTAGTATAGTTTTTGCAAGTATAACAATTACATTTAGCATCTAAAGCCGAAAAATCATCTTTATATTTTTGATTTTTAACATTTAATTTTCCATAAGTAGTCAAAGCATTTCCATGTCTGGCAAGTCGCGTTGGCAAAACACAATCAAAAATATCTATTCCTCTTATAACTCCTTCGATTATATCTATGGGATCTCCTATACCCATTGCATAGCGAATTTTATCTTCCGGAAGAAATTCGGTTGAGTATTCAAATGCTTTGTACATATCTTCTTTACTTTCATTATCATTTGCAACTCCACCAATTGCATATCCATCAAAATTTATTTTAACAGTTTCTAAAGCACTATGTTTTCTTAATTCTTTATGTGGACCACCTTGAACAATACCAAATAACATTTGATTAGAATTATTATGAGCATCTTTACATCTTTTGGCCCATCTTAAAGTTCTATCTACACTATTTTTTAAATAATCATAATCAGCACTAGCAGGTGGACATTCATCAAAACACATAGCAATATCACTATCTAATTTATTTTGGATTTCGATAGATTTTTCAGGAGTTAAAAATAAATTATCACCATTTATATGACTTTTAAATTTTACTCCTTCTTCAGTTATATCTTTAGGTTTGGCTAAAGAAAAAACTTGAAATCCTCCCGAATCAGTTAAAATAGGTCTGTCATAATTCATAAACTTATGAAGACCGCCAGCTTTATTTACAATATCTTCTCCTGGACGCAACCACAAATGATAAGTATTGGCAAGAATAATTCCCGAATTAACTTCTTTTAATTCTTCCGGTGATAATGTTTTAACTGTCGCTTGTGTTCCAACAGGCATGAACATTGGAGTTTTAAAAGAACAATCATTTGTTTTAATTATACCTACTCGAGCATTAGTTTTAGTATCTTTTTTTAATAATTCGTACTTTAATCTCATAAAAAATCCTGCTTTCAAAATAATTATACTAAAATATTTGACATGAAACAATTATTTTTGTATAATAGCGAGGATTAAAAAAGGGGGATTATATTATGAAAAATATTTTTAATGCTTATAAAATAGAACTAAGAAAAAAGTCTGAAAATCAAAAGTTTTATAATAACAATAATTTTGATGAAGATATTAATCCAAAAAGACTAGAAGAAATACGTAATTATATTTCATTAGTATTAAGTAGGCCATATTTTCAAAATAACAAAATTAAAACTGATTTTTATTATAAATTAATATTCTTTTTAAATAATGATACAACTTCAAAACAATTTTTTTTCAAAAAAAAATATGAAAAGGCAATATTTTTAATTGAAGCTATTGATCCAAAACTGACGGCTTTAAAAATGAAAAAATTAACTAAAGATAGCAAAACTTTTGAAAAATTATTTTTCAGAAGTTATGGATTTTATAATGAAAGTTTTCTTGAAATTGAAAAACAATATTCGGAAAGACTTAATAGAATGGGTAATAAAGAATTTTTTGAAGAAAAAAAGATTAACTTATCATAGTTAATTTTTTTATTTGTAATTAGAACTTTCATTTTTATATCTTATTTCAAATTCTTTAGACATTTTAGACTGATTAATATAAATAGCCTCTTTTTCTGGATATATAAATTCTAAATCGACTATATAACATTTATCTTTATATTTTAAGGCATTTCCTATGTTTGCATCCATCCATATGTATCCTTTGTTTCTAAGTGATTTGTAAAGTTGAAATATTTCTTCTTCATTACAATAACTGGCATTTTTTAAATATTTCTGAATTTCTACTCCTAAATTTAATTTTATGATATCTTCATCCTTAAAGGTATAATTTTGGCGAAAATAACTATTTACTAATTCTGGCATTTTTTCTAAATTTATAGGAATTTTTTGCGATGAAAATTTTATTATATAATTTTTATAAATAAAACAATTATAAAATAATTTGTGAATTTGGTCATAGGTAAAATCAACACCAAAAAAAGATTTAAAATAATTATCTAAATCTTTATATTCTTTTGTATTTTTTAAAAAGTTAATATCATCATCGGCATATTCATTTAATAAATCATATAGAGAATTATATGGTTTTGTTTTTTGATTTATTATATTCATTAACCTTTGCATTAATTAATTCCGTTAATACTTTATCATCGATTGTTCCAATTCTAATTCCAAAATTAGGATAACCAAGTGCTGCACTTATCAATAATGACATTGCTGAATCAGGATCATTTTTTTCTGATTCTTTTTGTAATTTAAGATTAAATACTTGTTCAGCAATATTATTTAATTGTTCTTCAGGTACTTGAGAAACATTTTTTGTTTCTTCATATTCATCAATTTTTTTATTAACTAATTCAGTAATTTTAATATCTTTTGAACTTCCTTCTTTAAGACCTAAATTTGGATAAGTATAAGCTACACTTTGTAGCATAGTCATTCTACCTTTACAATCTCTTTCTAAATTTTTTATAAGCAAATGATTAAAAATTTCATTAGCTACATTATCAACCAACTCATTAGTTTTTGCTTTTTCCATATTTTTATCCTCCTTATTATATAAAAAGTATAACATATTTATTATGTAAAATTATTAAAATTCTCTTTTTTTTTTACATATTTTTACATATCTTTGTAAAAAATCAATATTGCAGTATTCTATTTATATAAAAACATGGCATCACCAAAAGAAAAAAATCGATAATCACTATTTAATGCTTTTTTATATGCTTTTAAGATAATTTCTTTTGAAGAAAAAGCACTTACTAACATTAATAATGTACTTTTAGGTAAATGAAAGTTAGTAATAAGACAATCAATTGCCCGAAAATCAAATCCAGGATAAATAAATATATCTGTCTCTCCACTACTTTCTTTAAATTCATTATATTTATGCATGATTGTTTCTAATACACGGCAAGTAGTAGTTCCCACAGAAATTATTCTTCGATGTTCTTTTTTTGCTTTATTTAATTTATCTGCTACATCCTTATTCATCATATAAAATTCACTGTGCATATGATGTTTTTTTACATCTTCTACTTCAACTGGTCTAAATGTTCCCAGCCCCACATGTAAAGTAACATATAAAATTTCTATTCCATAATCTTCTAATTCTTTAAGTAATTTTTTGGTAAAATGAAGCCCAGCAGTTGGTGCGGCTGCCGAACCGATATTTTTAGCATATACTGTTTGATAACGATTTTGATCTTGTAATTTTTCATGAATATATGGAGGAAGTGGCATTGTTCCTAGTTTATCTAAAATTTCATATAAAATTCCTGCATATATTAATTTTACATGAACTATCCCCTCTTCTTTTTTTTCTATTACCTTCGCTTTTAGAATTCCTTCGCCAAAAGAAATAATTGTATTTTCATGTAATCTTTTAAAAGGTTTAGAAAGACATTCCCAAATATTATTACCCAAATCTTTTAGTAATAATAATTCAATTAAAGCATTAGTTTCTTCTTTAATACCAATTAATCTGGCGGGAATAACTTTAGTATCATTTAAAACTAAGACATCTCCTTTTTTTAAATAGGATTTTATATTTTTAAAAATATCATGTTTTATATCACCATTTTCCCTATTTAAAACCATTAATTTAGAATCACTTCTATCTTTAAGAGGTGTTTGAGCAATCTTTTTTTCATCTAATTCATAATCAAAATCATTTGTATTCATATAGTCACATCCAAAATTAATTATAAATAAAAAAGAATAATTTGTCTATTCTTTAATTATATTTTTCATAACAATATTCTTTTTTATTATCAAAATATGTTTTATGAATATCACTTACATAATTAGTAACATTATTTATAAAATTAATATGATTATTGGGAAATTTAGTAGTCAATATATTTAATATATAAGGATTTTCATCTTTTATAATAGTTATTTCATGATAATATGGAGAAGTTTCTCCATATTTAAAATATACTGGTTTATTAATATTTTTAGCTATATAAGAATTTTTAGATGCCGCTAAAAAATAATTTCCAAGTTCTTCTGATAATTTGGTATTAGTATTTAAATAATTGTATAACTCATTCATATATATTTTTGTATCGTTTGCTGTTATATATCCAAATTCATCACTTCCAACAAATGTTTTGGTTGCTCCATAATTATTCCAAAAATTTCTAATATCATTAATATTAAAGTTATTATAAAGCATCATAAAAGCAATATTGTCACTATCTTCAATCATATATTTTATTAAATCTCTAACTGGATATGATGATTGAATATTATTTTTAATAACACCGGCTCCTCCTTTATAATATTTTGAAGAATAGGTTATTGTTTTATTCAAAATAGATTCATCATTTTCAGCTTTTTCATATATATAAATTGCCAAAGTAACTTTAATAATACTAGCACCATAAAAAGATATATTTTCATTTTTTGTTAATCCAAAATTATCATTTAATTCATGATATACCAATGCATAATTATAATTATTATTTAAATATTCATTTAATTGGTTTATTTTAGTTTGTAGATTAACATTATAATTTTTTTCTGTAAATTGATCTTTGCTAGCAAGACATTTCTTTATTTTCTTTTCTTTTTCTTGTTTCTGTTTTTTTTCTTTTATTTCTAATTTTATAATTTTTTCAAAACTTTTAAGGGCAACTGCATCAGCCTTTTCATTTTGCTTATGATAATAAATTACATTAAAATAACTATAAATTACAACTAAAAATATAAATATTAAAAAAAATAAATAATTTTTCTTTTTCATATGCCACTCTTTTCAAAAATTATATTAGCATAATCTAAAATTAGATTCAATAGAATAAAAAAACATCTTATTTTTAGACATTTTTTTCAATATTAAAATGTTGGTAAGCCTTATCAGTTGCTATTCTTCCTCTTTGAGTTCTTTTAATAAATCCTTCCTGTAATAAAAATGGTTCAATAACATCTTCTAAGGTAGATACTTCTTCGCCAATTGAAGAAGCTAAAGTTTCAACACCCACAGGTCCTCCATTAAATTTGTTAATTAAACTAAGCAAATAATCTTGATCATTTTTATCTAATCCATAATCATCAACTTTTAATCTTTTAAGAGATTGTTCACTGATATTTTCATCAATTACATTTTTACCTTCAACTAATGCAAAATCTCTAACTCGTTTAAATAATCGATTGGCAATACGCGGTGTTCTTCTACTTCTTGAGGCAATAATTTTAGCTGCTTCATCATTTATACTAGATGATAAAACTCTACTAGTTCTTTTTACTATATCTACTAGTTCAGATGTTTTATAGTATTCTAATTTACATACTATTCCAAAACGATCTCTTAAGGGAGAAGATATATCTCCCGCTTTAGTAGTTGCTCCAACTAAAGTAAATGGTGGCAAATCTATTTTTATACTTCGACTAGAACCTTCATTGCCAATAATAATATCCAATTCAAAGTCTTCCATAGCTGGATATAATATTTCTTCAATATATTTAGGCATACGATGTATCTCATCAATAAATAATACATCTCCCGGTTCTAAAGTAGATAATATGGCAGCTAGATCACCACTTTTTTCAATTGAAGGGCCACTGGCAGTTTTTATATTGGTACCAAGCTCATTGGCAATAATATGAGCTAAAGTTGTTTTTCCTAAACCTGGAGGACCATATAAAAGAACATGATCTAAAACTTCATCACGCATTTTACAAGCTTTAATAAATACATCAATATTTTCTTTTATTTCTTTTTGCCCAACATATTCACTTAAATATTGGGGACGCAATAATTCATCTTTGTCATCATTGGAAATAATATTTTCACTTAATATACTTTTAGCCATAAACCCTCCTATTTAAGTAATAATTTTAAAGCATCTTTTATCTGTTTTTCAACTTTATCAATAGTGTTTATATTAGGTAATACTTTATTAATATCACTTCTTTTATATCCTAAATTTTCTAAAGCGGATATTAATTCTTCATAATCACCTTGAATAACTGTATTTTCTTTTTTTACTAATTTTCCCTTTAAATCAAGAATAATTTGTCTAGCAAGTTTTTCCCCTACTTTAGGAAATTTTTTTAAATATAAAATATTTTCTCTTTCAATTGCATCTTTAATGCCTGAAACATTTCCATTAGCAAGTAAGGCGATGGCAACTTTAGGTCCTAACCCTTTTACATTAATAAATTTTAAAAATAGTTCCTTTTCTTCTTCAGTTTGAAAGCCATATAAAGTATATTCATCTTCTCTTATATGACTGTAAATATAAATTTTATATTCTTCATTTTCGATATAGGAATAAGGATTCGCTACGGTAATTTGAAATCCAATTTTATTATTTTCTAAAACAATATAACCAGGATTAATTTCTGTTATTATTCCTTTAATATAGTTATACATATTATCACCTAAGTTAAGAATACCATATATTTGTTCGCTTATCAAGATATTTATCTTACTCTATCATGCTTAATGATACTCGTTCATTTTCTTTATTAATATCAATTACTTTTACTTCAACAATTTGCCCCACACTTAAAATATCTTTGGGATCTTTTATATAATTATTAGATATTTTTGATACATGAATTAAACCATCATTATGTAATCCAATATCAATAAATGCACCAAAATCTACAACATTTCTAACAGTACCTTGCAATGTATCACCTATTTTTAAATCATCAATAGTTAAAATATCACTTTTTAAAATAGGAGCTGCTAAATTATCTCGAGGGTCCCACATAGGACTTATTAATGATTTTTTTATATCGGAAAAAGTATACTTATCAAGTCCATAATCTTCATAATTAACATTACTTATTTTTTCTTTTATATTTTCTTGACCAATGTCTTTTAGATTAATTTGTAAATCTTCTAACATTTTATTTACTTTATCATAATAATCCGGATGTATAGAAGTTTTATCTAAAATATTTTCCCCATCAATTATTCTTAAAAAACCAATTGATTGTTCATATATTTTTTCATTTACAGATTTTAATTTTTTTAAATCTTCTCTTTTTTTAAATTTATTATCTTTTCGATAATCAATTATTTCTTTAATAACTTTTTTAGTAAGTCCGGAAATATAGGAAAGAATAGAAGCAGATGCAGTATTTAAATTAACCCCAATACTATTAACGGTTTTTAACACCACAAAATTTAATGATTCATCTAAAGCTTTACTTGTAATGTCATGTTGATAAAGTCCTACACCTATGCTTTTTGGATCTATTTTAACCAGTTCTGATAAAGCATCTTGAAGTCTTCTTCCAATACTTATAGCACTTCTTTTTTCTACGGATAAATTAGGAAATTCGGAAATTGCTAATGAAGATGCAGAATATACTGATGCTCCTGCTTCTGAAACTATAACATATTCAACTTTTTTATTTGCTTTTTTTATTGTATTAGCAACAAACTTTTCACTTTCTCTAGATGCTGTTCCATTACCAATAGCAATAACATCAATATTATATTTATCAATAAGTTTAAGTAATATTTCTTCTGATTCTTTAATTTTTTCATTAGGCTTAGTAGGATAAATTACCGCAATTTCTAAAACATTTCCCATTTTATCTAAAACTGCTAATTTACAACCTGTTCTATAAGCCGGATCAAATCCTAAAACAACCTTTTCTTTAATTGGTGGCGTTAATAAAAGATTTTCTAAATTTTCTGAAAAATTTTCAATTGCTTTTTCTTCCGCTTTTTCCTTTAATTCTTTTCGAATTTCTCTTTCGACACTAGGAAAAATTAATCTTTTATAAGCATCTGATATAGAATTTTTTACAATATCGCAAACAAAACTATTAGGATTTTTTATTATTTTTCTTTCTAAATTTTCAAGTATATATTTATTATCTATTTTGATTGATACTGTTAATATTTTTTCTTTTTCACCTCTATTTATAGCTAATATTCGATGTGGCTTAATAGACTTTATTGGTTCTTCATAATCATAATACATTGCATATTTACTATCTTCATCTACAGCATCTTTTTTTAATTTAGCTATCAATATGCCAAATTTAAATATATTTGATCTAATATACTTTCGATAACTAGCATTATCTGAAATCCATTCAGCAATAATATATGAAGCACCTTCGACTGCTTTTTCTATAGTTTTTACTTTGTCATTAATAAATTTTTGACATAATGAATTAATATCACCATTGGTAGGAAAAGATAATATCATTTTAGCAAGTGGCTCTAAACCATTGTTTAACGCTTCGGTTGCTTTCGTTTTTTTCTTTTCTTTAAAAGGTCGATAAATATCTTCAATTTCCACTAATTTAGTTGCATTCAAAATATTATTTTTAATTTCTTCAGTTAATAAACCCTTTTCATCAATTAATCTAATTACATCGTTCTTTTTGTTAAGTAAATTTAATTTAGCAGTATAAACTATTTCTATTTTTCTAATTTCTTCTTCATTTAAATTATTAGTTGCTTCTTTTCTATATCTAGCAATAAAAGGAATGGTATTACCTTCACTTAATAATTTTAAAACTGCCTCAATTTGTTTTGGCATAATATTTTCACTTTGACTAATTTCATCTATTATTTCTTTATTCATTAATATCACCATAATTAATTTTAATAAATTTTTTAAAAAAAATAAATATGAAATTAAGAATTTTGAGATTGAAATGAAATATTATATGTTTTAAGTAAATTACTTGAAGATGTTGAATTTATATATATTTTTATTTGATATTTGTCACTATAGAAGAAATGATGAAGTTTAAATTTTAATGAATCTCTAGATTCATATATTTTTCCAGTTGGATCAAAAAGATCTGAAGCTGAAGTATCAGCATAATTATTGCCAATTAACTTTTCGACAGAGAAAACATAATAATTTCTATAATATTTTTTTAAATAATTATTAAAATCTGTGAAATTAAAATATATATAATTTTCAGTTGTTTCACTATTTTTAACTGATAAAGTTACATCAACTATTTTAGAATTTTCATTACTAGATAATTTACCAGGAAATGCTTCACCTAAAACTTTACCTTGAGCACTTTCCATCCAAATTCTATATATATTACCTTTTGGTTCTTTTTCATTTATATTATTTATTTTATAACTTTTTACATATGTTCCATCTTCAGCATATAATTTTATTTCTCGGTTAAATCTATAACTATTGCCATATATATCAATTTTATTATTTAAAACTTTACCATTATTGGTTAAAGTGGGTTTAAAATAAACTGCTTCATCAGAATAATATTCTGGGAGATATAAATCATAATTTAAAATATTACTATTAAATAATGGGATTAAATAGCCAACACTATAACTTTTTAAATCGGTTAATTCAGTAGTTTCTGAAAGAGGTGAATATTCTATTTTTACATAATTTTCTTCTACTTTAGGTGGTGTATACTCATAATTTGAAAATACTTTAAAATAAAAAGGTCCTGTTGTTCCATTCCATACACCATTTTGATTGTATATTTCTCCTAATACTTCTTTGGTTATCCCCTGTTCAAATATTAAATAAATTTTTTTCTCCTCACCAGCTTTAATTATTCCTTCTGGATGAGAATACTCTTTACTTGGTATTTTATAATATATTTTACGAAAACGACCTGATGATTTATCTTGATAACTTAAATTATATGAATAGGTATTTGTATGGGAATTATTTTTGATTGTATATATATATTGTTGATTATTACTATTTGGAACTTCTTCTCCTCTTTTTATTATTGTAACATCCTTATTTGGTATTGCTGCATAAGTATTTCCTACATCTATTTCTCCAGAATTTTTGATAAAGTATGAATATGTTATAAAGATAAAAAAAGTAAGGACTACTAGAATAATACATGAGCTTATAAAGGTATTTTTTATCTTTTCTTTTTGGCTAAGATATTTTTTTAATTCTACTTTTAGTTTATTTTTCTTCATAGTATTTCCTTACTTTCTAAGGAAATTATATAATAGACCCCCCCCTGTCAAGCTTTTGTGGAAAAATTTGCCATTTTTTGTCGAATCTTAATGAGTTTTAAATTTTATATGATAAGTTGGACCAGTGCTATGTTGCCCATATCGATAATAATCAATATGTAAATCATAGGTAAGTCCCATTAACTCATAATAATTATAATCACCAGGAATAGCAAAACTAGTTGAATCGTAATGATTTAATATTCCTCCAGATTCAGTAACAATTGTAGAAGAATAATACCAATCTTTGTTATTTTCATAAAGAAAATTTTGTCCATCTACATATGACCATTTTATAATACAATTTTTAAATGTTGTTAAATTTTGATACTTTAAAGGAACATAGATAGTTAGAGTTGAGCCAGCTTCAAATCCTATATTTGTACCATTTACAAAAATTGGTTGATTATTTCGACTTAAAAAAACAATACTTTGTATTTTTCCGTTACCAAATATTTTATTTAAATCTTCATCATTATCAACATCCCTTATTATAGTACTAATCGTATATGTTTTTAAATAAGTTCCATCTTCAGCATATAATTTTATTTTTTTATCTACATTATATCTATAAGTATTTGCATTATACGATATAGTAATTGTTTTATCATCTATTTCACCATTATTAGATATTTCTGGAGTTAACTCTATAGTAGTTATAGTTACAGAAGATGGAATATGTAACTCATAACTTAATGTACTTGAATTAAAGTTAGGAGATAATGTTCCTATTGATGGATTTAAATTTTTTAATTCAGCAGTTTCTGAAAGTAAAGAATAATTTATTTTTTGATATCCTCCTTCTATTTTAGGCTTTGAATATTCATATCCACTATAAAGTTGAAAATCCCAAGAATCGGTGGTTAAATCATTTTGTAAATAAGAATGATTGGTATCCGGACTTGATAAAAGAAATATTTTTTTAGTTTCATTTGGTTTTATTATTCCTTCCGGATGGGAATATTCTTTACTTGGTATTTTATAAAATATACTTGCTATTCTAGTTCCTTTTATTTTATAAAACAAACTATAAGAATACGTATAACTACTTGAGTTATTTTTTATTGTATATATAACTTGTCGATTATTGGTATTTTTAACTATTTCTTTATTTATTATTTCAACATCAGGTATACTTGAATTAAAATTTCCTACTTCTATTTCTCCTGTTTTATTTATAAAGTATGAATATGTTATAAAGATAAAAAAAGTAAGGACTACTAGAATAATACATGAGCTTATAAAGGTATTTTTTATCTTTTCTTTTTGGCTAAGATATTTTTTTAATTCTACTTTTAGTTTATTTTTCTTCATAGTATTTCCTTACTTTCTAAGGAAATTATATAATAGACCCCCCCCTGTCAAGTTTTTGTGGAAATTTTTGCCATTTTTTGTCGAATTTATTTTAAAAAAAAAATCAAGAACTAGTCTTGATTATCTATTGGATTAATTTGAACATATACTTTTTTAGAAAAATTTAAACATTTAAGAACTTTATTTAAAGTAGTCATATTTAAATTTTTATACATTTGGTATTCATCTTGCATAATTTCATCAAACATCACTATGTCATTTTGAATTGAGGCATTCATAACTTGAATAGAATCAGTTCTTAAAACCGCATTACTTATTAATATTTTTTTACTTCGTTCAAGTATTTTTTCATCAACTTTTAAATTTTTTAAATTAGCTATTATTTTTTTACGAATATCATCAGGATACTTAGTTTCAGTCTCAATAGATATAATAATATAATCTTTTTCTTTTCTAATAAGACAACTATAATAAAGGCCGCTACTTAATAACTGTTCTTCATTTAATTTTTGATAAAATGAAGAAGTTATACCAAATTTATTTTTCAAAATAATATTAATATAGGCTGACAATTCCGGATTTGTAAGATTTAATTTAGAAAAATTTTTATAGGGCATTTTATAGGATAATTTTAATTTAGGAAAAGTTACATCCATATTAAATATTTTTTCATCTAAAGAAACTGTAGAAGGTTCCTTAATTTTTTTTATTTCAACTTCCCCTATATTGCTAAATTTTAATGACTTCATTTTTTCATTGATCATCGCAACAGCTAATTCAGGATTAAAATTACCTGTAATTACTAAAAACATATTATCTGGTTTATAAAAATGATCGTATACTTCTTGAAGCATTTTAGAATTAATTTTATTTATATCTTCCACATCTCCAGCAATACTATATTTCATATTATCTTTTTGATATAAAAGCTCATTTGTTGTCATATAAAGCATAGTTGAAGGATTATCTATTCCCATTTTTATTTCTTCTTTTATAATTCCCTTTTCCGTTTTAATATCGGCATTTTTAAAACAGGGAGTATAAACATATTCAAGTAAATAATCTAAATTCTTTTTAAATTCTGTTGTTGCATACACTTCATAAAAAGTATATCTATAAGAAGTTGCAGCATTTATACTTGAACCTAATTTATTATAATATTCATGAGCCGTTACACCATTTGGTTGATAAAATTTCATATGCTCTATAAAATGGGCAATACCATTTGGAACATTTATAAACTTCTTAGCTTTTTTTTCTTTAAATGATGTGATTAAAGAACCATATTTAACATTTAAAGTTATATAAAAACTTTTTACTTTTTTATTTGGTAACATAAAAATATCTAAACCAGCAGATGATTTTTCATATAAAATTTCTTCATCGATATTATTTAGAGTTATTTTTTTCATTGTAACCTCCATCTTTTAGTAAAAATATAGTATTTAATTTAATCTTTTTTGCTACATTAATTAAATCTTTTTTAGTTACTTTTTGAAATTCCACTTTTCTTTCATCTATAAGGGGCATATCTAAATATATATGAAAAATATAATTAGCAAGTAAAGCATCAGCAATGTCACTATTCATATCTAGAGACTCAATGATATTTCTTTTAGCATCAATTATTTCATTTTTGGAAATATTACCTTTTTTTAAATCTAAAATAGATTTCTTTATTAATCTTACTGCTTTTTTATAATTTTTAGCATCTATGCTTGTCGTAATAATTATTAAACTATTATTTTTTTGATACATACTACTACATGTATAACATAAAGCATTTTTTTGACGAAGATTTTGATATAATTTTGAATCAAGACTTCCTCCACCTAAAATAATATTAAGTAAAAACATTACGATATTTCTTTCATAATCATTTAAATTGATAAGATTGTAACCTACAACCAGTCTAGATTGTTTTAATTTAGTTTCTTCATTTACCTCTTTTACTTTTTTTCTAGTTTTTAATTCCTCGGTATAGATAAATTTATTAGTTTTAATTGATGAAAGATCAAATATTTTTCTAAATTTATCATTTACCTCATCCATATCAAGGGCCCCAATTACAAAAATATCACATAAATCATTAGCAATAAATTCTTTATAATATTTATATAAACTTTCTGGGGTTATTAATTCTAAATCTTCTAAATAACCATCTATTCTAATATTTAAGGCAGAATCTTCATCTATATTTTCAATTAACTTTAAGATTGCATGACGCATTGGAGAATCTTTTTCTGATTTTATTTCATCAATCATATCATTTTTCACAATATCAAAAGAAGTTTTATCAAAAGCATCATTGATAACATTAGGATTTAAAATAACTTCTCTTAGCATTTTGATTACATCAGTTAAAAGATCATCCATAGCATATTTAGGATTTAAAAAATCGGCTTTAAAAGTTGTATGAATTGTTTTACCAATTTTATTATTTTGAACAAATAAATATAAATTATATAAATCTTCACATCGTTCTTTATAAAGTTTATGAGTATTATATTTTTTAGTCGCTTCAGTTAATATATATGATAAAAAAATTCTTTTAGTTATATCTTCTTTTTTAATATTATTTCGAAAAATAATTTCAATTTGACAATTTTTAAACTTATCAGTTTTAATTGTATATAAATTAAAAGAATTTCCTTTATATTCTTGATATTTCATAATATTCCTCCTTTCTTATTATATATAATTTTAATTTATTTATTATATTTTTTGTATTCATTTACTAAAAAATCGTCAGTCATCCCAGCAATAAAATCAATTGCTATTCTTTCCTTAGAATTATTTTTTAGATATTCATCACTCATTGTATCTAAAAATATCTTATAAATATCGGAATTATGACAATTATTATTAAGTTGTTCTAAATAAATATTAAATAAATATTCAATCATTTTTTGATATTCTTGTTTTTCTTCTTCGGTATTGGCCTTATTATAAATATATTCATAATTAAATTTTTTTAATTGTTTAATAGCCTTAAAAACCTTGTCTGATAATTTAATGTAATCTTTTTGATAGCTATTTTCAATAACATCACTTACTATAGTATTTACTATTTGTTTATTAGTTTTTCCTAAAACTTCAGTAATATCTTTAGGAATGTCTTCAATTTTTAAAACACCTAAATCAATTGCATCTTCAATGTCTCGACCTAAATAAGCAATAATATCGGAAATTCTAACAACACATCCTTCTAAAGTCATGGGAACTAACTTTTTTATTAGTGTTTTATTTTGATAACTTTCATTATATTCTTTAAAAAATTCTTCTATAGTTTTTTTCTTAGGCTTAAATATATTACTTTCAAAATTTCCATTATGGCACATTATAGCATCTAAGGTTTGAATTGAAATATTTTTGTTTTCTAAAAATAACAAATCTCTTACACTTTGAATATTGTGATTAAAATATCCTTCCTTATTTCTTAAAGATATTTCATTTAAATATTTTTCTCCTAAATGACCAAAAGGAACATGACCTAGATCGTGACCTAAAGCAGCTGCTTCAATTAAATCTTCATTTAAATTTAATGCTCTGCCTATTGTTCTAGCAATTTTACTTACTAGTTGCACATGGATTATTCTTTTTGATAAATTATCATTATCTTTAAAAGTAAATACTTGCGTTTTATCAACATATCTTGTATATGATAAAGAATGAATAATTTTATCAATATCTTTATAAAAAAATAAACGATAATCAGAATCAATATTTTTTAAATATATAGCATCAGAATTTTTAGTTGCATATTTTGAAAGAAATTTTTCTCTTTGTAATAAATTATTTTTAATTTCTGCAATAACTTTACTCATTTTTACCACCTAAGTTGATTATAACAAAAATATAAGATATAATCAAAATAGAAAGTAGGAAAATTATGAAACCAATTCACATCGTTACCGATAAAAAAAATATTTATAAAAATGTTATAATGCCAGGTGATCCTTTAAGGGCAAAATATATTGCTCAAAATTTTTTAAAAGATGCTAAACTGGTCAATGATACAAGAAATATGTTAATTTATTCAGGAACTTACAAAGGTAAAAAAGTAACAGTCGCATCAAGTGGTATGGGTATACCAAGTGTAGGAATATATGCTTATGAATTATATAAATTTTATAATGTTAAAAATATTATTAGAATTGGTACAAGTGGTGCATTATCAAAGGAAGTAAAGATTAATGATATAGTTATTGCTGATTCCGCTTACTCTCTTTCTACTTTTAATAAAATATTAAATGATAGTAATGATAATATTTTATATGGTAATAAAAAAATCAATAATTTACTTGAAAAAGAAGCTTTAAAATTAAATTTACCCTATAAAAGAGGAATGATATATACTACTGATGTTTTGGATTTATATATAAACATTGATAAATATTTAAAAAAAGCTCCTAAAGATATATTAATTTCGGAAATGGAAGCTTTTGGCTTATTTGCTACTTCTAAATATTTAAATAAAAATTCTAGTGCAATTGTCACAGTAGTTGATTCCAAATTTGAAAAGAAAAAAATTACGGCTGAAATGCGGGAAAAAAATTTAAACGATATGATAAAATTAGCATTAGAAACAATAATAAAGTTATAGAAAAACTATCTATAATTTGATATAATTTAAGAGTAAAGGATGTAATGAAAATGAAATTAATAATAATTTTATTAATAATAATTATAATAATTGGAATTCTTAGTATTATATATATAACAATTTATAATAATATTCAAAAATTAATCTTAAAAATTCAAGAAGCCGAAAACATCATAGATGAAACATTGCGAAAAAAATATGATAATATTTCCAAAATTGTCAAAATTATTAATAGTAAAACTGATATAGATAAAAATACTTTTAATAAATTTGATGAGTTAAAAAATCAAAATATATCTAATTTTTCTTTAGATCGTGAATTATGTGAAAATTGTAATTTAGCTTACCAAATTACAAATGATTATAAAGTTTTAGAAAATAATAAAGAAATCTCTAAAATTAAAGAAACAATTTTAGAGATTGATGAAAAGTTAGAAGCGACAAAAAGTTTTTATAATAAATACACTACAGAATTAAATAAAATAATTAGAAGTTTCCCTTCTAATTTAGTAGCCAAAAATCATCATATTAAAGTTTTAAACTTTTTTGATGGTAAAAATATGAATGATGAAATTATTGATGATTTTAAATTATAGTTGCCAATCAATAGGTTTAATATTATTTTTCTTTAAAAATTCGTTTGTTTTAGAAAAAGGTTTACTGCCAAAAAAACCATAACGGGCAGAAAATGGAGATGGATGAGCAGATTCAATTATTAAATGTTTAGAGCTATTTATTAAGCTCTTTTTATTTCGAGCAAAATTGCCCCATAATATAAAAACAACTGGTTCATTTTTTTCATTAACTTTTTTTATTATATAATCAGTTAAGCGTTCCCATCCTAAATTTTTGTGAGAAGCAGGTTTATCTTTTTCCACTGTTAAAACAGAGTTTAATAGTAATACTCCTTCTTTAGCCCATTTAGTTAAATCCCCACAATTAGGTTCAATAATTCCTAAATCATCTTTTATTTCTTTAAAAATATTTTTTAAAGAAGGTGGAAGAGTTATTTCTTTTTGTACTGAAAATGAAAGTCCATGCGCTTCATTAATACCATGATAAGGATCTTGCCCTACTATTACTACTTTAACATTTTTATATGGCGTTAATTTTAAAGCATTAAATATGTGTCCTTTTTTAGGAAAAATAGTTTTAGTTGCATATTCATGATTAACTACTTTTATAAATTTTTTAAAACCTGTACTTTGATATACATTATTTAAAATTACATCCCAATCATTACCAATCATTTCTTAATCACTCTCTTTATTTTTTCTTTTAAATTATAATAAGGTATTCCTATAATTAAATATGAACTTAAATTAATATTTAATAAGAATTTTTTTACTCTACCATCGTTAGGAAAACGAAAATGTTTAGCATTTTCACTTTTATTAATTTCTTTTAAAAAAGATAATTTATCTTTTAGTTTTAATGATTTACAAAAATATAAAGCGGTTCTTAATGCAAAAACATATAAGTCCTCTTTAGTTTTTCTACTAAAATTACTATTTTTAACTGTATCACATAATAATTTATAATTAAAGAGCATATCTGCTTTTCTTTTATTTAACATTGCTTTATTATTTCCTCTAACTATACTCTGTTTACTTTGGACATAATAATATAAATATTTTTGGATACCAATAATTTTTTTAGCATTAGTTATAACAAGAGGGGTCAAATAAAAATCTTCATGTACTCTTCCCTTTGGATAAGAAAGATGCAAACTTTTAAAATAATTTGTATTATAACAATATCCCCAAGGTACATCAAAATAGGCTTTATTATAAATCAATTTTTTAATTGCTTTTTCTCCATTACAAGAAAATTTTCCTTTATTTAATATATCTAAAATTTTTCCATTTTCATCAATTTCTTTTCCACTAAAACTTAATATATCGTAATTTTTATTATCATACTTATCTATAGTTTTTAATAAATCTTTAGAAATATAATCATCAGCATCAACAAATAAAAAATATTTTGTTCTTACTTTACTTATTAAAAAATTTCTTGTATCCGATACTCCACTATTTTTCTTTTTGTATAATTTAATATTATATTTTTTTAACAAATTATAACTATTATCAGTTGAGCCATCATCACAAACAATTACCTCATAATTTTTATATGTTTGATTTAAGATAGAATCTAAACATTTATCTAAATATTTTTCTTTGTTATAAACAGCAATCAAAATTGAATATTTCATATTTACTCCTTAAAATTTTATTTATTAATAGTCATTTCCTTTAAATATAAAAATTAATGTCAAAAAAATTATTTCCAAATCTAGTAAAAAATTATAATTATCTACATAAAATAGTTCTGTTTCCATTCTTTTTTTATAATTAGTAATTTTATTTTTATTTATTTGCCAAAGACCAGTAAGCCCAGGTTTTATACTTAATAATTTATTCTTTTTAGTTTTATATTTATCAAGCTCTCTTTTTACTATTGGTCTCGGACCAACTAAACTCATATCTCCTTTTAATACATTAAATAATTGAGGCAACTCATCTAAACAATATTTTCGCAAAAACTTACCATTTTTTATGATACGAAAATCATTTTTTAATTTAAAATTTTCGAAATATTCCTTTTTTTGAGATAAATTAAATTTTTTCTCTAAAGTTTCAGCATTTTCAACCATTGTTCTAAATTTATAAATAGTTATGATTTTACCCTTATAACCATATCTTTTATGTTTATATATTACTTTTCCAGGTGAACTTACTTTAATAAGTATATATATACATAAAAAAAGTGGAGAAAGAATAATAATTAATAACAATGAAATTAATATATCAAAACATCTTTTTAAAAATCTTTTATACATAATTATCACCATCACAACGCAAATTTATACCAATTAAAACTCCAAACAACAACATAAAATAAGGAGATATAGTATACATAGAATTACCAAACATTGAAGAAATTAAATAAGAAACAATTATTAAAGAAATAGCTAACGTAAATTTATTTCTTTTAAAATTATAAATAAGTATTACAAATAAACTACTAAAATAAAATAAACATCCTATTATTCCTGTTGTTGCTGCTAATTGAATTATCAAATTATGGGCTCTATCCATATCAATATTTAATTTATTGTATTCGCTTTCTAAGTTATCTGGACCATAACCAAACAATGGTTTTTGTTTTATAAAATTTAAACCATTTCTCCATAGTCCACCCCGATCACTACCAACAGAATCAATATTTACTATTTCAGAATTTATATTATTTTCAGTATTTTTGGAATTATTAGTAAGTATTTTTAAATCATAACCAAGATCAACAAAATTATCAAAAACAATAGTTTTATTATATTGATAATTATCAGCTTTTAAAATACAAGATAAAATTAAAAACGGTAAAAATATTATTATGGCATATTTATACAATTTATTTTTTATTAAATATATTATTAAAATAATAATTGAAAATAAAATTGCTAAATATACACCAAAGGTATTATTAATAATTAAAATAAATAACAAAAATATATAAACTATAAAATAATATAATTTAAATAATATTTTTTTTGCATCTAACATTAATAAAATTGCTATAAAAATACAAATATTTAAAAAATAAGCAAAGTGATTAAAATGATGAAAAAAACCAGCATAAGGATTTGTTGCAAAAAGTTTAAGCGAAATTTCATTTCCTAATAAATTTATTGCTCCACCATAAATTGCTGTTATTAATATGATATTAGCTAATATTTTGTATTTATTTTTATCATTAATCATTGCCCCTATACCAATAAATCCACCATAGAAAAGATAGGTTAAAAATCCCTCTTTGCGATAATCTGTTCCTAAAAAAGAAATACTTTTATTATTGGATAAACAAGAAGAAATAAATGACCAAATTAAAAAAGAAATTAATAAAATTAAAGGTAAAATATTTTTAAAAGTTAATTTACAATTTCTTTTTAAAAAAATAATATAAATTATAAATGAAAACAAGGCAATGCTACCAATAATAGCCATAAACATATAACGAAAGTTAGAAGCACTATTATTATCATATAAATTCATTAACGAATAAAAAAAGGGTAATAAACAATATATAATTCCCAAATAAAAAGATACATTACTAAAAATTTTTGCTATTTCTTTTTTATCTTTCATTTTTTACCACCATTAAAATAATTATAACAAAATAATTATACATTTTAAAGTATTTATCTCGCAACTTGTTATTTAGTATGATAAAATATATTTAAAGAAGTGAGTGATTAATTTGCAAAATATATTAAAATATTTAAAAAAATACAAAAATATAATTTTAACAAACTTATTTATAGTAATATGCTATTTAATTATTTTAACAGTGATAAAACAAATTGGGATTGATAACAGTTTAGCTAATACATATCTTTATACACCAAGATTAACATTTTTACAAACAGTAAGACATATTTATAACCGGGCAATATATTGGAATTTAAGAATTGGAGAAACAGTATATTTTATTGTTGGTAGTTTCCCAAAATATATTTTTTATATAGTAAGCTCTTTAAATTTTGTAATTTTTAGTAATCTTATGTTATTTTACACATTTGGTAATATTAAAAAAATTAAAAATTATTCCGTATTATTGCTTTTTTGTAGTATTTTAATTTTCTTTTTAACTCCAGCATTTTCAGAAATATTTTTATGGGAAGCAGGAACTTTTAATCAACTATTTGATACAATTATAGTTTTGCTGGCAGGTATTCCTTTTAGATATTTACAAGAAAATAAAAATATATTTAAGGATAAGAAAATAAAATTAATTTTATTTTATATTTTGTTTTTAATCGCAGGATTTTCTACCGAAAATATAGTTCCAGTTTTAATAACTTATATGATAATAACTGCTTTATTTTATTATAAGAAAAATAAAAAAATTTTAAAGTGGACTATTGGAGCTCCTCTATGTACTGCAACTTGTTTTTTAATTATGGTTTGTTCTGAATCGACAAAGATAAGAATAAATGCATTTAATAATGCAGAATGGGCAATTATTACTAAAAATAAAATGTTTATTAATTTTTTTAAATACTTCATTTTAATATTATTTATTACGTTAATTTTAACTATACTTTACTTTATTTATTGCAAATTAAAAAAGAAAAAAATATTATCCAAAAATTATAATATTTTAATTATAAATTTAGCTATTTCGTCCATTGCTCTTTTTTCTCAAGTAGTTGGCAAATATGTTGAAATTCGTTCACTTTTATTAATATCATTTAGTTTTTTTAATATAATTATTTTTTATATAAATTATTTTATTATAAATAGAATAACTAAAATAAAATATATTAATTTAATATTAATATTACAAATACTTTTGTTATTAATATATAGCTTGTTATTAAGATTTTTATATATAGATTATAACTCTTATAATGTTATAAGAGAAAAATATATCGATAAACAAATTTTAAATAACGAAGAAAATATTCGTTGCCCAAATTACGATAATAAATACCATATTCCCTATTTTGAATATCGACGCCTTTATAGTTTTCAATTTTTATATTGTGATAGCACATATTTAAACTATAAATATTCTAGTGATAATAAAAATACAGTATATAGTAAAAAAAATATTAATGTTAAAAAATACATAAAAAGTGTAGATTCAACTCCATATAAAATAAGATAAAAAAGAAATGATTATTTCATTTCTTTTTCTGTTTCTTTTACAATATATATTGGCCTGTTTTGGGTTTCAATATAAATTTTGGAAATATAATTACCTACTATACCTAAAGCAATTAAAATAATACCAGTAAATAGACATCCAAATAAAATTATTAAATTGGTAGAATTAACTAAAGATAATAATAAAAATAATATTAATAGTAATCCAAAAGTTAAACAAAATAAAATTCCTAAAAAAGTAATTAAAGTTAAAATTAAATTAGAATTAGCAGTAATTCCTACAATATAATTTTTAAATAATTTCCAAAAAGACCATTTTGTTTTTCCTTCTACCCGATTTATATTTTCATAAGATATCCATTTAGTTTTAAAACCGACCCATTCATAGATACCTTTTATAAATCGAGTTTTTTCTTTCAATTGTAAAACAGCATTTTTCATATTTTTATTTATTAAACGATAATCTCTTGCTCCATCTTTTATATCTAATTTTGTTATTTTTTTCATTAATTTATAAAACATATGAGCAAAAAAACTTCTAATATAACTTTCACCTTTACGCGATATCCTATAAGCTGCAGCTGAATCATATTCTCCACTTTTTACAGCATCATACATTGGAATTAATAAATCTAGTGGATCTTGTAAATCTACATCCATAGTAGTTGTATAATCTCCCTTAGAAGCTTCCAAACCAGCAAACATTGCTGCATCTTTGCCAAAGTTACGAGAAAAAATTATATATCTTACAATTTTATCATTTTTGGCAATATTTTTAATCACATCTTTCGTATTATCTTTAGAGCCATCATCCACAAATATTAATTCAAATTTAACATTCTTCATTTTTTTCTTTAATTTATTAAATTCCTTATAAAAAATGGGAATAGTTTTTTCTTCATTAAAAACAGGTACTACTAAACTAATTAAATCCATATTTACTTCTCCTCTTCTAATACTAAACTTATAGCATTAATATCATATTTTTCTTTTAAATAATTTATAATTTCTTTTTGGGCTAGATTGGATTTGGCTAATATTTGAATACCACCATCACCACCTGAACCAATGCCTTTTCTTCCGTAAGAATTCTTTTTAATAAATTTATCATTTAATAACTTGTGCAAATATGGAGCCTCCAAATATTTTGAAGCAGGAATTAAACTTTTATCAAATTCTTTTTGAAAATCTACCATGACTTTTCCTAATTTTAAAGAATCTCCTTTTTTTAAATACTCTATTGCTTTATTCACAAATCTTTCATTATGAATTCCTAAAAATTTTTGCATTTTTTTACTTTTATCAAAATTATTATTTAAATCGGATAATATTTTTAATGTATTTTTACTTTTATTTAAATCAGCATATATAAAATAAAATTTTTTACTAATATCTATTTTACTAATTAATGTTTTAGTTTTTCTAAATTCAATTAAATAAGTACCATTTTTATATGCACAAATTGTATCTAACATTCCACATTTTGAACCAAGATAATGTTCGACATCATATGCAATTTGCATTTTTTTCTTTTTAGATAATTTTAAATTATATACTTCATTAAATGATTCAATTATTGTTAAAATAATTGCTGTTGAAGATGCTAAACCTTTTTTTACTAATAAAGTGGTTTTATATATATTTATTTTTATTCCACCAACATTATAATTATTTAAAATATAATAACATGCATTAGCAATATATTTTAAATACTTATCTTTTAAATTTTGTTCCAATTGTTTTAATGATAAATCAGATTTTAAAATAACATTTTTATTATCACAAATAATAATTTTATCATTTTTGGAAACTTTAGCATAAATACCTTCTTTTAAAATTGTAGCAATTGCATATCCATATTTTTGATTTTTGATAGCTGCCCAATCAGAATGTTCGCCAATAAGGCATAATCTTCCTGGGATAAAAATATTTGTTTCCATATACTAAATCTCCCTTTAAAATTATATAATATATAAATTTATCAGTCAAATTATTATACTAAAAAAGTAAAAAATTAAACTATTAATTTTTTACTTTTTAATCCTTAATATCAAATGAAAGTTTTTTAGTATTATTAGAATTGCTAAAAATTAATACAATTAGTTTATTATTTTCAACTTTGATATTAAATGAATTTCCATAATTATAATTTTCTTTTTCAAGATCTATATTATTTACAATAATTTTATTAGTAGCAGGGTCGATAACTTGTAATTTTTTATTTCGCACAATATTTACAAATTTGGCTGTAAAACTAATATAATCTTTATCTATATTACTAAAATACTCTTTTCCATCATAATCATAAAGTTTATATTTTCCATTTTCAATTGTCGTAATATATAAACCATTATAATTAGCGATTGGAGAATTAAAAATTGGCGACAAAGCATTACCTGATAGATCAATGATCATCCATCTATTATTTTGCATTGCGGCAAATTTTTCAGCAATAAGTTTATTTTTAGTAGGATCAACTTGATTAGATACCCCAATATAATCATAATTAGCATTAAATAAAATTTTGGGATTATCACCTAAATTAACAATACCATATTTATTATTTTGACTAAATATAAAATAATTATTTTCTAAATCAATATTATATGTTTTAATAGAATCAACCGTCATATATTTAGAATTATTTTGAATATCATATATTATAGTCTTTCGATCATTTTCATCATTATAATCCTCAATTAAAGCAAAACGATCATTAATAATATCTTCATATATTTGTTCTTCACTTACCAAATATTCTAAACTATAGCTATCATCATCTATTTTAGTCATTGCATAATCACAATTTTTATAATGACATTTATAAGTACCAATAGTTTTATTAAAAGAATCTTTAAAAGTTAAAGTTTTTACGGGAACTTCTGCTTTTTTAACTTCTTGATTTAAAGATTTTTGATTATTTAAAAATGAACTTAATATGGTAATAGCAATAAAAAATAATATTAAAGCCACCGTTGTAGCTATAAAGGCTTTTTTATTCATTTTCCTCACCTTTATTAATTTTTAACCAAGGTATAGAAGAATTATTATATACATAGCTATTGCCACCAGAAGAAATTACTGTTGTTGAACCATTATCAGTTATATCAAAATTGCTTTTAGATGCTACACCTACACCATCTATTAATCTATCAGCATTATAATTATATAAAAGTAAAATATTATTATCATTTACAACAGCGACATATTTATCATAAAATTTAACATTAGTAAATTCCCCGCTAATTTGTCTATTACTTTCAAAAGAATATACCTCATAGCGAGAACTAGAATTTTTTATAGCATAAAAATTATTTTTATAATTAGCAGTTAAATTTTTACCATTTATATCTAGTAATTTATAAGAAGAATTTTCTTTTACTTTTACATATTTTTCATTAATCATTTCTAAAAATTCATACTTAGGGTTAATTAAATTATCAATATTAGATTTTTGAATTTTTATAAGTCCTTGTTTATTACTATTATCAATAACGGTAACATAAACAATATCATTTATATAAAAATTATTATTTACACTAGCTTTTAAATCGGAATATGTATTTAAAGTTTTGCTAGTAGAGATATCATACAAGTTAACATTATTACCATCTTTTACAAATACATATCTTGATGAAAATATATGTTCTTTAAAATTAGATGATGAGAAAATATAACATGAATTTAATTTATTACTATCTTTAGTTATAGTATTTTTATTTGAGCATGTATATTTACCTAATAATTCAGTCTTTTCTTTATCTTTATAAAAATATAAGTTTTTATCACTGTAAGAATAATAAGATAATTTAGAATTTAAAAGTAATTCATTAAGATCAAACTTCTTAGTAGTTTTTTTATTATTTTTATATACTGTAATATTAATCTCATTATTTTTATAACTAATAGAGAATGCCTGTTTAGAACTTACTACTTTACCATCTTTAATTGTATTTATTTTATTGTAATATTTATTATTTAATTTAATATCTTCAGGAATTAATTTAACTTTATCATAAGTATATAAATTCATAATATTATCTTTAATATATACATAAAAATCGTTATATAACGAAATATAATCAGCTTTAGAATCTTTTTCATTACCTTTATAATCGATTAATTTATATTCATTATCATCAGAAATTACAACATAATCATCATTATAATTTTTGATTATACCCTTTCCTTCATAAAGAGATACTTTAGAAGAATCTAAAATACTATATACTTCATCATTTTTTATAATATAATTTAATTTTGATTTATTTTTTGTAATTATTCCTATATAATCATATACATCTTTAGAAACTTCTATTTTATTTTTGTTGATGTCTACTAAAAATTCTTTATTTTTTTTATTTCTCACAACAATATAATTCTTTTTATTTAATACATATGATTTAACACCATAAAATGTTTTTAAATTTTTAGATTTTTTAATATCATATAGGATAATTTTTTTTGCTGACTTTTTACTATTATCAAATATAAATACATATCTATCATAATATATTTTACTTCTTACATAAAATTTTTGATTATTTTTTAAAACATTTTGAACTTTATCAAATTTATCATCATCAAATTCATTAGCTACCATACATAAATCAGCATTTTTGTTTTGACATTTATATTTACCAATTTCCATTCCATCAGAGTTTTTAAAATATAAAACACCATTTTTATAATAGTAATTATCTTCATTTAAAACATTATCTTTTCTTATAAATAAGAAATAACTTAAAATTATTAAAATTATAATAACTATCGGAATAATTATGATTAAGGCTTTTTTCTTTTTACTAAAATCTTTCCACTTTTTTTTATCTTTTTTATCGGACTTTTTACCTTTTTTATTCTTTTTTTTCTTGTCAGGTTTAGCATCATCCTCGTTTTCTGAATCATCTTCTTTAGAGGATTTTTTAGTTTTATCATCGTCAGATTTCTTATTCTCAGCATTAGTGTCATCATTTTCTTTATTATCGTCTTTAACATCATTTTCATTATTTTCTTCAAATTCTTGGGCATTGTCAATATGACCATCATAAATTTTATCTGATACTTCAATTGCAATAGCTTTTAAAACTTCCGCTTTTTCCTCTATTTGTTCAATATCATTGGCTATTAAAGCATTTTTTAATTCTGAGATAGCTCCTTCAAGTACTAATTTATCTTTTAATTCCAAAGAATCGGCAAATTCTTCTACTAATTTTTTAGTAGTTTTAATTATATTGGCAGCATTATCCTTTATTTCATGATTATGCATCAATATTTCTAACTCATTATCACTTTTCATAACTATCTTCCTTTACTATAAAATATTATATCTTATTTTCCTACTTACTTCAAATAATTTTCATCAATAATTATATAAAAATTATTTTTATTTTGTATATTTTTTATTTGTTGCATACTTTTTATACCAAATAAAAAAATTTCCATATTTTCATTTTTAAAAAAATTAACAATATTTTTAGTAGCTAATTTATAAAAAATCCCAATAAAATTATAAGGTTTATAAGAATCTTGAGCATTAAACAGATTATTAAAAATACCTAATTTATATTTGGGATTAAAATCTTTTAATGCTAAAATATTTCTTTTATAAAAACTAGCTACATATATATTTTCATATTTACTTAAAATTTTATTTAAAGAATTAAAACTTATAACATTTTTTATCTCAATTACTTTAATTTTATTTTTTAAAATATTTAATACTTCTTCCAAAAGTGGTATTTTTTCAGGATATTTTGAACTGCCAAAATTATATTTTAATAATTCTTTATATGTTAAATTTGCTACTAAACCTTTTCCATTACTCGTTCTATTTATTAACGAATCATGAATTACTACAAATTTATGGTCTTTAGTTTCATGTATATCAAATTCGGCACCAACATATTTTTTATTTTTTAAAACTTCTTTAAACGCCCTTTTTGTATTTTCTTTAATATTTTCCCCATAAAGACCACGATGAGCAATTAACTTCATAAAAAAATCACCTAATAAATATTATTAGATGTTTGAAAAATTATTTCTCATTTATTTTTTTTTTTAATTTTTTAACTTTTCTTTTTAAAGATACTTTTTTATGCATAAATATAAAATACCAAGCAATTAAAATTATTAATAAAGCACTTCCACATATAATAGATATTAAAATATAATCTTTCTTTTTACTATTAGTTTTGGTATTTTTATCAATTTTTGATTTAGTTTTTGCTTTTTCTTTATTAACAGTTAAATAGTAAACTTGTTCTTTTTTGCCATTGGTTACTATTATAGTAATTTTATTGACTCCAATTTTTAAATTTTTATTTCCTTTAATAGTAACTATAGCTTCATTTTCAACTGCTTCATAATCTATATAAATTGATTTTTCTCCTTTATTAATGGTAACAGTATATTCATTTATTAATTTGCTAAATTCCGGAGAAATTTTATAGCCTCTTACTTTTAAGCTTTTTAAATCAGCTGATACCGAATTATCAATTTCGTTGTTACTTTCTTTTTTAGTAATATATATATTATAAGTTTTGGTATTTAGTCCATCTTCGGAAACTACTTTTATAGTATGATTATTTGTACCATTATATACTTTAAAAGAACCAAGTCCTGATATTGACTTACAGTTATTACAAGAAGCACTAAAGGTTACAGAAGAAATATTTTCATTAACTGTTAAAGAATAATTGGTAGTATTGGGACTAAAGTTTGGAGATAAAACTCCATTGTTAATTTTTAATGATTTTAAATTAGCATCATTAGATAATTTTACACTTGAAGAAATTTCGCTTGATGAGGAAACTTCTTTAGATTCTTCAACTGGTTCTTGGGAACTAATACTTGAAGATGTTTCCGGTTCTTCAATGGCTAAACAATTTTCAATATTAAAAAAACTAATAATTAATAATACTATAAATATAATTAGTTTTTTCATAAATTTCCTCCTCATAATAATTTCAGTAAAATTTCATTCATAACATAAAATTTATTTTCAGGTATAAAAATATAGCCATTTTTATAAATAATATCTTTATTATTTATAACTTCATTAAAATCAAAAACCTGTTGAATATTTGTACCAAATTTATGATAAAATTCTTTTATGTTAATCCCTTTTTTTAGACGAAGTGAAAGCATTAGTTCATTTTGCATTTTTTCTTCTTTAGATAAAATATTTTCTTTTAAGTGAAATTTTCCTTTTAGATAATCATTTAAACTTCTAGTATTTTCATATCTAAAACCCATTATATATCCATGTGCTCCAAGGCCAAAACCATAATATTCGTTATTTTTCCAATAATTTATATTATGAAAAGATTCATAACCAATTTTAGAAAAATTACTTATTTCATAATGATTGTAACCTTTTCTTTTTAACATTTTGCATATAGTATCATACATTTTTGCATCTAAATCTTGATCAATTGGTTTTATTTTACTGATACCCATTTGCGTATTATCTTCTATTATTAGTGAATAAGTTGAAATATGTTCCGGTTGTAATTTTAATATCTTTTTAATATCCGATTTTAACATGCTTACATCCTCAATATTAAATCCATATATTAGATCAATATTAATATTTTCAAATCCCATTTTACGACATAAATTTATTTTAGATAAAGCATCGTCATAATCAGCTGAACGATTCATAATTTCTAGTAATCTAGAATCAAATGATTCAATCCCGATGCTTAATCTATTGACCCCACTTTTTTTAAGTATACCCAATAAATTTTCATTTATATCACATAAATTACATTCAAAAGTAAATTCTATGTCCTCATCTCTTTGAAAAACATTAATAATATTAAAAAGTTTGATTAGTTCATCATTATTTAAACATGATGGCGTTCCACCACCAATATAAATAGATTTTAACTTTTCACCATCATAGTTATCATTAATTTCGCTTTCTAAAGCATCTAAATATTGCATAATCCATGAATTGTTGTAAATCATTTTACAAAAATCACAATAAGTGCAAATTTTTTTGCAAAAAGGAATATGAATATAAGCACTTTTCATGGAATCACATCTTTTCTCTCTATTTTTATTTATTATAACAATTTTTTTCATATTTTAAAAGATAAAGAATTATTTTGTCTAAATTATTAACTTTTTCTTGCAAGTTTAGTTTTAATATGATATATTAAATATGTTCTCTTTTGGGGAATTAGCTCAGTTGGCTAGAGCATCTGCCTTGCACGCAGAGGGTCAAGGGTTCGAGTCCCTTATTCTCCACCAAATTGAAATAAACTCCACATTATTGTGGAGTTTTATTATGAAAAAAAGATTATTTTAGTAAATAATCTTTTTAAATTTATATTTTTTATAATGCATTTTTAATTATTTCCATATCATCAAAATGATGTTTTACTTTACCAATAAGTTGATAATTTTCATGTCCTTTACCTAAAACTAATAATATATCATTTTTATTTATTAAAGATATACCTTTGTTAATTGCTTCTTTTCTATCATAAATTACTTCATAATTATTTAATTTTACACCATCGAGAATATCTTTCATAATATTTTTTTCATCTTCAGTACGAGGATTATCATTGGTAAAAATTACATAATCAGATTTTTCAGTAGCAATTTTTCCCATAATTGGTCTTTTTTTAGGATCTCTATCTCCTCCACAACCTATTAAAGTAATTATTTTTCCTTTTTTATTTTCAGAAAAGGCAGTAATTATTTTTAAAACGGCATCAGGGGTATGAGCATAATCAACAACTGCTATTCCATCTTTAACTTTAATTTGTTCACATCTTCCTTTAGGTGCTTTAATAACTGAAGTTACATTTAAAATATCTTCAATTTTATATCCTAAATTATTTATTATTGCTAGAGTTATCATAAAGTTATAAACATTAAATTTACTTTTTAAATTTAAATTAACTTGATAATTCCTTTCTAAATAAGTAAATTCAATTTCCATACTTATATCTTTATCTTTATAATTAGTAATTAAATAATCTCCATTATCAAAACTAATCGTTTTATAGTTTTTCTTTTTAAAATATTTAGCATAATCATCATCATTATTTACAATAATTACACCATCATCTTTTAAATGATCTAATATTTTTAATTTTGAATTTAAATAATTTTCCATTGTTTTATGATAATCCAGATGGTCTTGTGTTAGATTAGTAAAGGCGGCAATATTAAATTTAAAACCATATATCCTGTCTTGATCTAAAGCATGAGAACTAACTTCCATTATAATAGTATCGCAACCTTTATCAATAGATGATAAAATTAAATCATATAAATCGATAATATTAGGAGTAGTATTATCTAACTCTTTTATTTCATCTTGAAAATAATAACCCATTGTTCCAATATAAGCTACATTTTTGCCTAATTTTTTTAAAAGTTCATAGGCCATAAAACTTGATGTTGTTTTTCCATTAGTTCCCGTTACCCCAATTAAATTAATTGAATTTATTTTATCAGCATATTTTTCTTTTAGGTATTCTTTTAAATATTGCAAAGTATCATCAACAACTACTTTTTCAACACCATAATCTTTATCTTTTGATACTATAACTTTTGTTGCCCCATTTTTAATAGCTGAATCAATAAAATTATGTCCATCACTTTCTCTACCTACTATGGCAACAAATGTATCACCAGGAATTACTTTTCTTGAATCTAACTTAATATTTAACATATATTATACCCTCCTAATTTAATAAATTTATTTCTTTTTTAAATTCTTCTCCTCTATCTTCAAAACATTTATATTGATCCCATGAAGCACATGCTGGAGAAAGTAATATGACATCACCTGATACGGCATTTTCATACGCTTTATGAGTTGCCTCTCTTAGATTATCTAATACAATAACATCAACATTATTTTTTTGACAAAAATCTGCAATTTTATTTTTAGTTTCACCATAACATACAACTTTTTTTACATTTTTAAGATGAGTAGCCAATTCATCAAAAGGAATATTTCGATCCAATCCACCCATAATTAATATAGTTGGTTCTACAAAAGAATCAAGAGCAATAATTGTAGATTTATTGTTCGTTGCTTTGGAATCGTTATAAAATTTAATACCATTAATGGTTTTTACATATTCTAATCGATGTTCTACCCCACCAAATTCCTTTAAAAATTCTTTTATATCTTGATTTTTAACATTAAACATTTTGGAAATTATTATGGCAACCATAATATTTTCATAATTATGTTTACCCTTAAGTTTTATATCATCACAATCAATTACTTCTTCATTATTATATATTATTTTATTATTATTTAGATATGCATCAGCAACTTTAGTTGAAGAAAAATATATTTTTTTAGACGGAATATCACTCGTAAGTGTTAAAACATCATTATCTGAAGAATTTAATATTGCTATTGAATCTTTATCATGATTATTAAATATTTTTTTCTTTACTTGTTTATATTCTTCATAGCCATTATGAAAATCTAAATGAACCTTACTAAGATTAGTAATTACACTTATATCTGATTTAAATTCATACATATCACATAATTGATGGTCAGATATTTCTAAAACAACTATATCATTACTTTTAACTTTTTCAACAAAACTAGAAAAAGGTATCCCTATATTTCCACCAAGATGAACACATTTGTTAGTACGCTTAAGTAATTCATAAACCATAGTAGTAGTTGTAGTTTTACCATTTGAGCCTGTTATTGTGATTATTTTAACATCCTTAGGTAAAAATTTATAACTAACTTCTATTTCATTAATTACTGGAATTCCTAATTCTTTCGCTTTTAGGACAGTTTTATTATCTTTTCGAATTGCCGGATTTTTAACAAGCAAATCAAAACTTTCATCTAAAAGTTCATCTTGATTTTTAGTTATGACAACTTTTATTTTTAAATTATTTAGTTCTTCTATTAAATTATTATCTTGTTCATTTAAATCTGTAATAGTAATGTCATTGTTATATTTAGCCAGCAATCTAGCAACAGAAACACCGCTTCGAGCCATTCCCTGAATTAATATTTTTTTATTTTCAATCATTTTTCAATTTCTCCTTTTAATTCCTATTCATTTTAATAATATGAATTTTCTTTAGCATATAATAAAAAACATTCCTACAATTTTATCATATATCAAATGTCATATATATATTATTATATTAAATAACACATAATTTTTTTCATATTTTAATAAATCATTTTCAATATTTTTAGTTTTAAATTTATATTTAGATAATCTGTATTATATACTTCCCACCCATCTCTAAGTATTATATCATTTTGTACTATAAAAAAATAGAATTTTCATGTAAAATCATGTAAAGTTAACATTATTATTTTGGTATTTTGACATATTAATTAAATATAATTTATTAGGAGTGAATTTAATGTTTTTAAATATTTTAATTGAAATTGTTAAAAATGCTATGTTTTTTACTGGTAGTTATTCCAATAATGTTTTCCCTGATCCACTAAGTCCAGAAGATGAAAAAAAATATATTGATTTAATGATTAAAGGAAATAAGGAAGCCCGTAATAAACTAATTGAACATAATTTAAGATTAGTAGCGCATATTGTAAAAAAATTTGATACAAAAAATACTGATACTGATGACTTAATTTCTATTGGTACAATTGGATTAATAAAAGGAATAGATTCTTATTCAAACGATAAAAAAACTAAAATAACTACTTATGCTGCAAGATGCATTGAAAATGAAATATTAATGTATTTTAGACAAAATAAAAAAAATAATAATAATGTTTCTTTAAATGACTCTATCGGTTATGATAAAGAAGGTAATGAAATAAATTTAATAGATGTATTAAAAGATGAATCAGAAGATTATGCCGATTCTATTCATCTTAAAAATAATGTAAATCTTTTAAAAAAATATTTAACTGATTTAAAAGGCCGAGAAAAAGAAATTATAATTAAACGCTATGGTCTTAATAATAAAAAAGAAATGACTCAAAAAGAAATAGCTAAAGAAATGGGAATATCTAGAAGTTATGTATCCCGCATTGAAAAAAGAGCCATTACTAAAATGTTAAGAGAATTTATTAAATCAGATAATATTTTATAAAAAAAGAAGAGCTTTACTCTTCTTTTAAAATATCCATTGCTTTACGCATTTTTAAATCATACTTAACAACTTCAAGTCCACCAAATGCTGTTAAAAATTCTGCTTCTTCCATGCCATATCTTGAAGCCATGTTTTTAGCTTCTTTCTTAGCATCATCTTCTGTAATTTTAATATTTTCTTTAACGGCAATTTCTTCAAGTAAATAACGAGCTTTTACTCTATTTTCAGCTTCAGGTTTCATTTGACTTTCTAAATCTTCCATTTTAGAATTAGTAAATTGTAAATATTGTTCAATTGATAAACCTTGCATTTTAAGTTGTTCTTCATATTGATGAATCATTCGATGAATTTCATCATGAATAATTTCTTCATTAAGTTCTATTTTCATATTAGAAATAGCTTTTTCCATTAAATCATTAAGATATTTATCTTCAACTTGATGTTCTTTACGATGTTTAAGTTCTGCTTTTATTTTTTCTTCAAATTGTTTAGAATCTTTTACATCATCATAACCTAAATCTTTATAAAAATCTTCATTAAGATCTGGTAAAATTCTTTCTTTTATTTCTTTAACTGTAACTTTAAAAACAACATCTTTATTTTTAAGATCTTCGGTATAATTTTCTGGGAATTTTAAATTCAAATCTTTTGTTTCGCCAACTTTCATACCTACAAGACCACTTTCGAATCCTGGTATAAATGTATTTGAACCAATTTCAAGAGGATAATCTTTGCCAGTTCCTCCCTCTAAAACTTTTCCATCTACTTTACCTTCAAAATCAATAACTGCAGTATTTCCATCTTCTACAGAGCCATTTTCTTTAACTACAATTTCAGCATATTTAGTTTTCAATTGGTTTATTTCTTTTTCTATTTCTTCTTTAGTAACAGTAATTTTATCCTTCTTTATTCCTAAATTTTTATATTCACCTAATTTTATTTCGGGTTTTGTTATGATTGTAAATTCAAAAATAACTTCTTTTTCATTAATATTTTTAATATCAACTTTTGGTTCACATTCAGGTATTAATTTTTGTTCTGTAAGAATTTTTTTATAAGCAGAATTCATAGCGATATCAATAGCATCTGCATATAAAGATTGAATACCTACTTTTTTTAAATAAATATCCTTTGGAACAGTTCCTTTTCTAAAGCCGTCAACTTTTGCCTCTTTTTGTTTTTTCTTAAAAACAGTATCTAGAATATTTTCCCATTCTGAACCGTTAATTTTAATTTCTACATTATGAACATTTTTCATAATATTCCTCCTTTAAAGCATATTAGTATTATATAATAAATAATATTTTAAAACAAGTAATTTCCTTTAATTAAAATCTATTTTGACTGTAAATTTTTTAATTCTTTTAAAAATTCCTCTTCTTTTTCTAAATTTATTACATAATCTTTTTGATCGTTTTCTTTAACATTTATTTTTTTGACTGAAATATCAGGATCTTTTTCTTGAGTACTTTTTTCTTCATATACAATTTTATTACGATTAGCATTTTTTATTAATTCTGAATAACTAATTATCGCTGTTTTTTCTTGATCATCTTCATAATGAGTTATTTCATCATCGTTATCTTTTAGTTCATCTTTTAATGAATTATTTGTTTTTTCTTGTATTTCTAAATTTATTAATTTTTTGTTTATTTTCACAAAATAAACCATTCCTACAAAGGAAATAATTAAAATTAAAATTAAACTAAAAAATACAATGTCGATAAATGAAAGAGAACTAAAAATATTAAATACATTACTTAAAAAAAATATCATAAATAATTCACAATCCTTTAATTTTATTTATTTAATTTTAACACAAATTTATAATTTAATAAATAGTAAATTATATTAATAATTAAGTTATTAAATAAATATTTAAATAAATAAGCAAATTCTAAATAATTGTAATTATTAATCAAATATAATAAAAAACTAAAAATAATATAATTTAATAATATTAAAATCAAATATGTAATAAATTTTAAATTAAATATTTTAAAGTAAAAATAATTAAAAAAATATATAAACATAAATATTGCTAAATTTATTAACCATGTCGAAGTCAAAATATCAACTATTATTCCTAATATTAAAATTTTATACCACTCTTTTTTGATGGAAAAATAACAAATGGGAAATAAAACAAAAAATGATGAATAATTGGTTAAATTATAAATTGCTACATCTAAAAATAAACTAAACATTTTTACTTCCTTTTATAACTATTAAATTATTTAATTCGTTTATATTATTTTTAGTTTTAAAATAAATTTTATCTTTTATATTGCTTTTTATAATTTTTGTTACATAACCAATATAAATATTGCTGGGAATTATTCCTAAACCTGATGTATATATTTCATCATTTATTTTAATATTAGAATCTTTGGTTACCGTTGCTTCATAGTAATTTTTATCTCTATTATAATTATCTATTACTCCATAAGTATCATTTATTTTTATTGATATATTTATATCTTCAGATGTAATTAATTTAACTTTAGAATTTAGTTTATATACTTTTTCAACAATGCCAATTAACCCCTTTTCGGAAATAACGGCACTATCTTTTTTAATATCATTTTCACTGCCTTTATCAATTATTATATAATCATAAAAATCATATATATTTCTTTCAATAATTTTACAATCAACATAATTAAATTTATCATAATTATCTTTGTTAAAATTTTTTATATTTTTTAATTCTTGTTTTAATGATTTATTTTCCGCTTTTAAAAGTTCTAATTGGACATTATTTTTAGAATCTTTTTGAAAAAATGAATTAATATTTTTAAAAGCATAACTAATTGGATTCTTAAAAATAAATAATAAAAGTAAGACAATTAAATAATAACCATACTTAATAAATTTTTTCATTAAATCCCCACTTTTCCATGTTCAAAGTAACTATAATATATATTATTTCCCATAATTATATGATCTAAAACATCAATTTGTAAAAGTTTACCAATTTCGATAATTTTTTTAGTAAATATATCATCTTGTTTTGAAGGATTTGGATTACCACTAGGATGATTATGAATACAAATGATAGCTTGTGCAGAAGTAAGATAAGCATATTTAAATATTTCTCGAGGATGAGCAATACTTTGATTAAGAGTACCTTTAAATAAGACCTTTTTTTCAATTAAATTTTTTTGAGTATCTAAATATAAAACCAAAAAAATTTCTTGGTACTCATTTTGGAAGTAATCTTTAAAAAGTTCATAAACTTTCTTAGTAGAATTAATTTTAATATTAATACAATCTTTATCTAAATATACTCTTCTTCCCAGTTCAATTGCGGCACATAGGGTTATTGCTTTAACTTCACCTATTCCATTTATATTAATAAACTTTTTATAAGAATAATATTTTAAATTTCTTATATCTTTAGCATAATTTAAAATATCTAATGCTAAATCTTTGACAGAAATATTTTTAGTACCAGTTCTTAAAATAATAGCTAATAGATCTTCATTAGACAAATTGCTAACCCCATATTTAATTAATCTTTCCCTCGGCTTTTCTGATATTGGCAAATCTTTAATAAGTTTAGACATTTAACTTTTCATATTCCTGTAATATTTTTTGATTAGTAGTTAAAAATACTTCTTCATCAGCCGTATTTATTAATACTTTTTCATAATTATTTACTAAATCAATAAATTTTTCATCATTTATATTAATTTCTTTTTTATAATAATTAATATTTTGGGATTTTAAATAATCGTCCATTTTAGATATTCCCGAATTACTTTTTAAAATAGAAAAATAAACTCGGTAAAAATCTTTATCATAATAAATTATACTTCCCTTAAATTGACTACTTTTATTTTTAGCATTATCTAAATTTTTATAAACACCAAGTTGAAAAGCCGTATAAGAATTTTGAATGTTTACAACTTCTTCAATATTATGATCCGATTTTTTAAATAAGACAAAAGCAAAGACACTGCCAACTAAAACTGATACTATAAAAATTGCCAAAAATTTTTTCATATTTATCACCAATAAAAAAATAACATAAATCATTTACGATTTATGTCGATTTTTAATATGCCATCTAAACTAAAACTTTTGGCATCAGTAATTTTTACATCAACAATTTGACCGATTATATCTTTTGGTGCTTTAATATTTACTAATTTCATTGTTTCTGTATAACCATATACTTTGTCTTGATCTTTTTCACTTACGCCTAAAACTAATACTTTACATATTTTATTTAAATATTCTTTATTTTTTTTAAGGGAAAATTTATTAATTAATTCATTTAATTTTTGAAGCCTTTGCTCTTTTTCTTCTTTAGAAACTTTATCAGGCATTACGGATGCTGGTGTACCCTCTCTTTTCGAAAAAATAAAGGTAAAAGCACTGTCGAATTGGCATTTTTTAACTATATCTAATGTATCATTAAAGTCTTCTTCTGATTCATTAGGAAACCCTACTATGATATCGGTAGTAATAGCAACATTTTTTATTTTATTTTTAATTTTATTAAATAATTCTAAATATTCTTCTTTCGTATATCGACGATTCATTTTTTGTAAGATTTTATTACTACCAGATTGAAGTGGTAAATGAATATATGGCATAATATTGTCATTTTTGGCAATTACATCTATCATTTCATCAGTAAAATCCCATGGGTGGGAAGTAACAAATCTAATTCTTGGTATTTTTAAATCACTGACTTTTTGCAATAATTCAGAAAACTTGATTTCATTTTCTCTATCTTTTCCATAAGCGTTGACATTTTGCCCTAATAAAGTTACTTCTTGATAACCTTTTTTTATTAAATCTTGAACTTCCTTTATAATATCCTCATGTTTTCTACTTCTCTGTCTTCCGCGAGTATAAGGAACTATACAATAAGTACAAAATTTATCACAACCATACATAATATTTACCCACGCAGTATACTTTGAATCTCTGTTATATTCAAAATTTTCATAAATATTATTGTCATTAGATAAAACTTCAATATTTAATTTATTACTTTTTTCTATTAATAATTTAGGCAATATATAAATATTATGAGTCCCAAAAACAATATCGACAAATTTATATTTTTCATAGATAGTTTTACATACTTTTTCACTTTGGGCCATACAGCCACATATGCCAATTATTAAATCCTTTTTTTCTTGTTTTAAATGTTTACATCTTCCTAAAAATCCATATACTTTGTCATAAACATTCTCTCTTATCGCACAAGTATTTAAAAGAATCAAATCGGCATCTTTTTCATTTTTAGTTTCCAAAAATCCTAAATCAGTTAAATATTTTTTAATGATTTCCGAATCATGAACATTCATTTGGCAACCATATGTTTTAAGTAAAAATTTTTTATTTTTAAATATATCTTTAGGATAATTATTTTTTTGATAAATTACATTAATTTTTTCATTTTTTTCTCTTTTTCTTTCTTCTTGTATATTTGGAAATTTCATGAATATCAACTCCATCAACAATTTTATCATAAAATAGTTGCCTAGGCAAAAAAAATATCCATTCATATATTAAAAAAGAGGTGTATTAATGAAAGAGTTTATTATTAACTTGCCACATCCGATGCAAGCGTTAATTTCAGCCATATTTACATATTTAATTACAACATTAGGAGCGGCAGTCGTATTTTTATTTAAGAGACCGAAAAAAATTATATTAGATAGTATGGTTTCGTTTGCTGCCGGGGTAATGATTGCTGCATCTTTTTTTTCTCTTATCGCACCGGCAATTAATATGGCCGAAAATTTACATTTATGTGTCTGGTTAACTTTAGTTATAGGTGTATTATTTGGGGGATTATTTTTATTTATTTGTGATAAAATATTTGATCATTTTCAAAATAAATTTTCGAAAAATTCTAATAAAAATAATAGTTTAAAAAGAATTTGGCTTTTAGTTTTTTCTATAACAATTCATAATATTCCTGAAGGATTAGCCATTGGAGTAGCCTTTGGATCCATAGGTTATAATTTAGACGGTGCAACACTTGCAGCAGCATTTGCTTTAGCTATGGGTATTGGAATTCAGAATTTCCCCGAAGGAAGTGCCATTTCTCTTCCCTTATTAAGAGAAGGATTTTCACGAAAAAAAGCCTTTTTCTGGGGGCAAATTAGTGCTATAGTTGAGCCTATTTCAGCTTTACTTGGAGCAATATTAATCATGAAAATAAGATTATTATTACCATTTTGCTTAGCATTTGCCGGAGGGGCTATGATATATGTTGTCGTTGAAGAGTTAATACCGGAATGTCAAAAAGGAGAAAATAAAAATATTATGGCTTTTATTATACTAATCGGTTTTTGTATAATGATGGCCTTAGATGTTGCTTTAGGATAAAAAAAATAAGGATTTAAAATAAATTAATCCTTATTTTTTTGTATTTTAGTTTTTCCGCCCATATATGGTCTTAAAACTTTAGGAATTTTAATTGAGCCATCTTCTTGATAATTATTTTCAATAAATGCAATTAATCCTCTAGGTGATGCCAAAACAGTATTGTTTAAAGTATGAACTAAATAATTTTCTTTTTCACCTTTTGCACGAATTTTTAATCTTCTTGCTTGGGCATCGCCAAGAGTTGAACAAGATCCTACTTCAAAGTATTTTTGTTGTCTTGGGCTCCATGCTTCAACATCACAAGATTTTACTTTTAAATCAGCAAGATCTCCACTACAACATTCTAATGTTCTAACTGGAATATTTAAACTTCTAAAAAAGTCTACAGTAAATTTCCACATTTTATTATACCAATCCATTGAATCTTCTGACTTACAAATCACAATCATTTCTTCTTTTTCAAATTGATGGACACGATATAATCCTCTTTCTTCAATTCCGTGAGCTCCTACTTCTTTTCTAAAGCATGGAGAATATGAAGTCAATGTTAATGGTAAATCTTTTTCATCAATTATTTGATCTTTAAATTTACCTATCATTGAATGTTCGGAAGTACCAATTAAATACAAATCTTCTCCTTCAATTTTATACATCATCGCTTCCATTTCATCAAAACTCATAACGCCATCTACAACATCACTTCTAATCATAAAAGGTGGTATACAATAAGTAAATCCTTTATCAATCATAAAATCCCTAGCATAAGCAAGCATAGCTGAATGAAGACGAGCAATATCACCCATTAAATAATAAAAACCATTTCCAGATGTTCTACCGCTAGCATTATCCTTATCTAATCCTTCAAATGTATCAATAATATCTGTATGATAAGGTATTTCATAATTTGGAACATTTGGTTTTCCATATTTTTTTATTTCGACATTATCACTATCATCTTTACCAATTGGTACAGAAGGATCAATAATATTAGGAATAACTAATAATCTTTCTTTTAATTCTTTATTACAACTTTCTTCACGATTTTCAATTTGTTTTAAATTTTCATTAATTTCGACAACTAATTTTTTGTGATTTTCTGCTTCTTCTTTTTGATTATTTTTATAAAGCTCACCAATTTTATCCGATAATTTATTTCTTCTGGCCCTAAGTTCATCACCTTCTAATTTAAGTTTACAAACTAAATCATACAAATCAATTGCTTCATCAACTAAACAAAGTTTATCATTTTGATATTTCTTTTTTATATTTTCCTTTACTAATTCACTATTTTCTTTTATAAATTTAATATCTAACATATATAATCTCTCTCCATTTCTTCTATTTTATTCATTATTTTTTGATAATTTGGTTGATATTTAACTCTATTTCTTTCCCTATCTTTAATTGTAGGATTATTTATTCTTTCTAAATCCATATTATGTTCTAAATCAGCTTTTTTTATATGTAAAACATTTAAATTATTACTCTTAATAAGTCTATCAATATAATCATTATACGATTCATTTTCTCTTTTGGTAATTATACTTACTATTTGGACTACTTCTTTTGAAAATCCTAATTTAAGTAAATGTTCTTCATCAACAAAATCAATATCTTCAATGACATCATGTAATAATCCCGCTGTTTTTTCTAAATCATTTATACCTTTTGACGACACATTATATAAATGCACTAAATAACGGTTTCCACCTTTATCTACTTTATCTTTAAAAAGTTCATGAACCAGTATTTCCGCTTTTTCAAATTCATTTGTATCTTTATTCATTATTATCACCATCACAAATTTCATAATAATATTTTTTTAATTTAAAAACACCACTTTTATTGCTTAAGGAGCAAATAAATGCGGTGCCATCCTTTATTTTACTTAATTTTAGATAACGGCTTATAACCGGTAGTTATTAACTACTCTTGAAAGGAGATTCATAAATTTTTATTTATTAGTTTTCACCAACCACTAACTCTCTTTAAAAATAAAAATAAACTACTGATCTTTCATTAACGATTTATAAGTTTATTATAGAAAAAAAAAGAAATAATTGCAAGTTATTATTTTCTTATTTCAAATAAATTAGAAAAGTAATTATTTAATTCATCATTGCCAACTCTTTTTCTATAGCAATTAGCACAAAGGGGATAATAATTATCATCTCCTACTTTTATATCATTATCTTTTTTTCCTTCATAATAAGTATATGAAGCATCTTTACCACAATCATAACAACTCGCTTTAATTATTTCAATTTCATCGCTTATAGCAAGAATTTGGGGCATACATAAAAAGCCTTTTAAATCACTAGTAATATTTAAACCAGCAACATAAATATTTATATCATAAGCAAGAGATAAGTAATTTAAAATATTAACATTTCCTTTTATAAATTGCACTTCATCAATAAAAATATTTTTTATAGAATCGTTAATATAAGGCAAAATATCTTCAAAATTATTAATACATATTGCCTCAATACTCTTATTAAAACTTTTACTCTTGATTACTCCTAAATCTCTATTATCAATTTTAGGTTTAAAACAAATTATATGTTCCTTATTCCAAATTTTAAAATATTCCCGCAACATAGATGATGATTTTCCACTATGCATAGGTCCTGTAAATGTCTTTATCATTTTTGCTCCTTCTTAACTTTTTGGTAATTCTTATTTGCTAAGTTCTTATTATAATATTGAAAATTATTAGTAACATTTTCAATTACTGTAATAAAATTAGGTATACTTAAATTTTCATTTTTATTAACATTTATCTCTAATATTCCAAGAGAATCTTTAGAAAATATATCCAAATGTAAATATTGTCCATTATGATTAAAATAAATTCTGGTTTTTATAATATCTTGTTTTTCTTCATCTTTAAATTCTATTAAAGTATCATATATATTTTTAGTAATTTCTTTTACACTTATTGTAGTTTTTGTTCCATCTTTATTTAATTTAAAAACACTTAAATAGTATGATTCACATTCATTAAAAATCTCTTTTCTTAATCGCTTTTCAATATTAGGTTTACTTATTAAATAAGTTTGAGTAATCTCCTTTTTTTTACCAATTTGATATATATGTTCAATATTTGTATTTGCTAAATCTATTAGAAATTTCTCTTGTCTTATTATTTGCTTTTGATTTAATTCTTCAGCAATAATATTTAATACTTCATCTATTTTTTCTTCAATAGTATCCTTTGGCAAGACAATCTTTAAATTATTATGTCCTAACCAATTTTTTAAATTTTCTTTTCCCATTTTCAAAGCGGTATTTGGATCTTCACTTCTTGCTTTATTATTTTCTGTTGTATAAAATTTTTTCTCACCGACTAAAGCAATTACTAAATCATATTGATTCATTAAATCTACAAAATTTTTATTACAACTTTCATTTAACACTTCTTTTGATTCTTCATTATTTATATACGCAAAATTATCAATTGTTCCGCGATCATAAACAATTAATACATTATCACCAGGAATTATTTTAGCAATATAATCAAAAATTTCTTCCTTAGCAGTTTGAAACTTTATCATAATTTTTTGATAATTAACTATATCAATTTTGCCATCGCCAAAAGGTTTTATACCTTTATTTATAAAATAAGTAGCCGTTTCATCACAAATTATTACTTTAAATCCTAAAGGTGTAAAATATTCTTTAATTTTATTAAGTACGGAAGTTTTACCAACCCCAGGTCCCCCAGTTAAACATATTTTTTTTATCATTTTTTACCAAACCCTTCTAATTTTTTTCTTTTTTACATTAAGTTCATGTACGGAAGCAGTATCAACATTAAATCTTTTTTTATTCATATCAAGTTCGATATTATTTAAAATATAATAAAGCATATTTATAACACCACGATGGGTGATAATAAGTGTATCATCATCAATTGTTAAAATTTTATCTAGATTATTTTGAATTTTTTGATATAAATCATACAATGATTCACCAGATGGAAATTTAGACAAAATATTAAGATTATCTAGAAATTGTTGATACTTAAAATATGCTAATTTAGCATTCATTCCATTTAATAATCCTTTATTTTGTTCGCGAAAAAAATCATTATAAGATATATCTACATTAATTTCTTTATTTATAATTAATGCTGTATCTTTGGCCCTTTGAATATCACTACTTATAATTTTTTTTATTTTTAAATTATTTTTTATCCAAAATGCACTGTCTTTTACTTCATTTATACCTTTATAAATTAATGGATTGTTACTCCAGCCACCAATGTATCTTTCATCATCTTGTCCATGTCTCATTAAATAAATCATAACATCACCTTCCTTAAATCATTCATAATTGTTAATTTAATATCTTATTAAATAAAATCACCTCCTAAAGTGTATTTAGTACACATAGCTGAACAAAATAAAAATATATTTTAAAATATATCTTTACCTTTTATATTTTCTTTAAATTTATAAACTTTAGCGGGTTTATTACCTTCAAATTTATCAACTTTATTGGTATCTTCAATTAAATCTAAATTTAACATTTTTTTGCGAAAATTTCGACGATCAAATTTTTTATTTAAAATTGCTTCATATGTTTTTTGAAGTTCTGGTAAGGTTACACCATCGGGAAATAAACTTTTTAAAATATTACTTTTAACAATTTCTTTTTGTAACTGAATAAGGGCATCGTGTAATATCTCTTCATGGTCAAATCCCAGAGGGGGAATTTTATCAATGGGAAACCAATCAGCATTAGATGTATTTTTTGTTTCTCTTAAAACTTTAACACTTTTCCAATCAATAACTCCAATAAAACCAATAGCCACCATTCTCATAACGGGAGAACGATTAACTTTACCAAAAGCTTTAAATTGTTTTATATTAATGTTTTCAATTCCTGTTTTTTCTTTTATTTCTCGGTAAGCACCTTCTTCTAAATCTTCATTATTATATAATGCTCCACCAGTTAAAACCCAATCACCTTTAAAAGGATTATTTTTTCTTTTAATAAGTAAAACTTTCGTAATTCCTTCTTCTACAGTAAAAAGGGCTGTAATTACATGTATTCCTTGATTTTTATAAAGTTTATTTCTCACTTCCATTATTATCACCTTACAATTAAATTATAAGTGTATAATATACACTTGTCAATAAAAAATTTAATAAAATAAAAAAAAGACGATTACTCGCCTCCTATATTACAAGTTCCTTCACCATTTGGAGCTTCACTTAAATTATCTTCTTTTGTAACTTTGATATCATTTTTTGTGGTACCTGATGCCTTTAATTTTGTATTTGAATCAGTTACTTCAATTTCAGTAATTGTTCCATCAACAAATCTAAAACTAGCAGCTATATTTTCTTTTTTATTGATATATTTATTAGTAACTAAATCTTCATAAGTAATTGTACAATCACTTAATGATACATCTTCTACTGCATAGGCATTTTCAGCAGCAGAAGCAATTGATGCCGCTTCGTCTTTAAATGCATCTCTTCTTGCTTTATTCATTATATTTAAAACACTTGGTAAAGCAATTAATATTAATATTGATAAAATTACTATTACAGCAAGTAATTCAATTAAAGTAAAACCTTTTTTATTTTTCATACGAAAAACCTCCTAGTATCAAGGTAATTATAGCATTTATATTTTTTCTATGCAATAAAAACTTAAAAAATTATTTTCTCTTTTACATAATTTTCTATGTCATTTACATTTATTTTAATTTGTTTCATTGTATCTCTATCTCGAATTGTAACTAAATTAGAGCCTAATGTTTCATCGTCAACTGTAATAACAAATGGGGTTCCAACCGCATCCGCTCTTCTATATCTTTTACCAATTGATCCGGCTTCATCATAATCACACATAAAGCATTTAGATAATTTTTGATAAATTTCTTTTGCTTTTTCTCCATGATATTTTTTTACAAGGGGTAAAACTGATGCTTTATAAGGAGCAATAAATGGATGGAATTTCATAACTTCTCTAGTTGTATTATCTTCTAAAGTTTCAATAGTATGCGCATTAAAAAGTAAAGCTAAACAAGTTCTATCTAATCCATATGTTGATTCAATAACATAAGGAATATACTTTTCATTTGTTTCAGGATCTAAATATTCCATTGACTTATTAGAAAATTTTTGATGTCTTTTTAAATCATAATTAGTTCGATTATGCGTTCCATTAATTTCTCCCCAACCAAAAGGAAATTTATATTCAATATCACAAGCTGCCTTAGCATAAAAAGCTAATTTTTCATGATCATGAAATCTTAAATCACTTTCTTTTATTCCTAAATCAATAAAAAATTGTTTACCATATTCTTTAAAATAATCATATAGTTTTGTATCTTGTCCTTCTTTACAAAAAGTTTGATATTCCATTTGTTCAAATTCAATAGTTCTAAAAGTAAAATTACCAGGAGTTATCTCATTTCGAAAAGCTTTACCAATTTGACCAATACTAAATGGTAATTTGCATCGCATTGTTCTTTGAACATTTAAAAAATTAACATATTCACCCTGAGCATTTTCCGGTCTTAAATAAATTGTATTTTTAGAATCATTAGTAACTCCTCTACTTGTTTGAAACATTAAATTAAATTCTCTAATATCCGTAAAATTTGCCTTGCCACACTTTGGACATTTAATATTATTTTCTTTAATGTATTTAACTCTTTCTTCATTAGTCATACTATCACCAATAGATGAATTAGTAAAATCATTAATTAAATTATCAGCGCGATGTCTAGTTTTACATTCTTTACAGTCAAGTAAAGGATCAGAAAATGAGGCAACATGACCACTTGCTTCCCATACTTTAGGGTGCATTAATATATCGGCATCAAGTTCATAAGCGTTTTCTCTTTCTTGAATAAATCTTTTACGCCAAGCATCTTTTACATTATTTTTTAATCTGCTGCCAAGGGGACCGTAATCCCAAGTATTTGCAAGCCCATCATATATTTCACTTCCTTGAAATATAAACCCATATTGTTTACAAAAATTAACTAAATCTTCCATTTTAAATTCTTTCATAATATCTCCCTTTCTAAAAAAAATGATTCTTATTTTAAAATATAGGGACGAAAATTATTTTCCGCGGTTCCACCCTACTTATTCTAAAATAAGAATCACTTTAAATTATATAGCTCTTGGTTTTCCAACACCCGTCAACACTTATTTAATTATATTATAACTTATTTAATTTAAGTTAACAATATTTTTTAAAAATTTTTTAGATTTAATATATAATCCAGAATAATCTTCATACATTTCATCTAAAAATTTATCAATTTCTAATTTTACATCATCGGAAATATTTAATTTACTTATAGAAGATAAGTTAACATAATAATAATTTCTAATCATCTTAATTGTTTTTAAATTAGTAGTATGATTCTCCACATTACAATTTTTACAAATAAAACCACCAAGAGATGATGAAATAGTTACAATATCTTTATTACTTCCACAATTATTACAATTATCTAAATTTAATTTCAAACCTAAATAATCTAAAAATTTAATTTCTAAAATATTTTTAATAATAATTGGGTCAAAGCCATCATTTATTTTTTCTAATGCGGTTATTAGTAAATCAAAAATATTATTGCTTGTTGTTTGTTTAGCAACTTTTTCGGAAAGTTCAACTAAATAGTTTAAATAACTTATTAATTCTAAATCATTTTTTATATTTTCAAAATCATTAATTATATCAACATTAGTAAGAGTTGATAATTTATCTTCTTTATAATATGTATAAAAATAGCCATAAGTAAAATTATTAGTTTTACTTCGCAAAACATTTTTTACTTGTTTAACTCCTCTTGCCATCATTGAAACTATTTTACCATCTTCAGTTAAGACATTTAAAATTTTAGAAGTTTCTTTAAATGGCGTCGTTGAAACTATAATTCCTTTTATTTTTTTAATCATTATTTTTTTCACTTCTTTTATATTTTAAATAATATTCAATTTTTCCTGTTTTTTTAAATAATTCCCAATATTTATCTTTCATGCAAATTTCCTCCTCTAATTATATATTGGGAAATATTAAAAAATTTTATTCATTATTTTTAAAACCTAAATTATCTAAATATTTGTCTTTATCAAGCCAGTTTTTTATTGTTTTAACTCGAAGTTCTAAATAAACTTTTTTACCTAACAATTCTTCAATTTCTTTTCGAGCAGCAATCCCTACTTCTTTTAAACGAGTTCCTTTTTTGCCAATAATTATTTTTTTTATAGAATCTCTATCAACAATAATATTTACTCCACATTCAATAATATCTTTTTTTTCTTTATAGTAAACCGTTGAACAAGTTATTTTATGAGGTATTTCTTGTTCACATACTTCTAATAATTTTTCGCGTACATATTCAGAAATCATAAAGTTTATACTGTTAGTTGTATATAAATCATCTTCAAAATATTTAATATTATCTGTCAAATATTTTTTTATTACTTCAATTAATCTTTCAATATTATCATTAGTTTTAGCACTTATTGGTACTATTTCCGAAAAAGAATATAAATCTTTATATTCATTTATTTTAAACAAAATGTTTTCTTTACTAATTTTATCAATTTTATTTATCGCTAAAATAACTGGAACATCAGAATTATTTAATGCATTTATCATATATTTATCGCCTGGTCCTAAAGCAGTAGAACCATCAACTACTAAAATTATTGCATCAACATCGTTTAATAAAGAAAGAGATTCTTTATTTAAAATTTTTCCTAATTTGTTTTTAGGAGAAGAAATACCAGGAGAATCGACAAAAACAATTTGACAATCGTCTTCATTATATATTCCTTGAATTATATTTCTAGTTGTATTGGGTTTTGATGATGTAATGGCTACTTTTTTTTGTAAAATACAATCTAATAAAGTACTTTTACCCGTATTTGCTCTTCCCACTATTGATACAAATCCACTATGCATAAATATAATCACTCCTAAGAATATATTATTATATTTTTATAAATTTTTAAAATTTTTTTTATAAAAAAAAGACTTTTAAAAGTCTAATTAAAAAATATAAGGTATAAAAATAATTAATCCCACTATTGCGGCTCCGAGGGCAAATATTAAAACACCGGCTGATCCACAGTCTTTAGCTATTTTAGCAAGAGGATGAATTTTATCAGTTGTAAGATCAACTGCTGCTTCTATCGAAGAATTAAATAATTCAGCGGCTAAAACTGATGAAATAGCAAAAATAAGGGCAAGCCATTCACCTTTTTTAATATCAAATATAAATCCCATAATAACAACTGTTAAAGTAGCTATTAAGTGAATTAAAAAATTTTGTTCATAAAATAAGGCATATTTTAAACCTGCAAAAGCAAATTTAAAACTTTCAATATGTCTTTTAAAACCAAATACCTTAAACTCATTACGATTAAACTTCTTACTTTTCATCTAAAATCTTCCTTTGCAAATCAAACATAATCTTTTCATCTTTTTCATTCATATGATCATATCCCAATAAATGTAATAGACCATGAACGGTCAAAAAAGATAATTCTCTTTTTTCACTATGCTCATATTCTTTAGCTTGTCTTTCCATTTGAGGAATAGATATATATATATCACCAAGCACTCTTATATTATCATTTTTAATATTCATTTTATCTTCAAAAGCAAATGATATTACATCAGTTATTTTATCAATATTTCGGTAATTTTTATTTATTTCTTTTATTTTCTCATCACTTGTTAATATAATAGAAAATACACTATTTTTTATATCTAAATATTTTAAGGTTTTTTCTATTATATCTTTTAAAAATGAATATTTTTTTTGGTTATAAAAATTTTCGATACTATAATCGTTCATACTACCATCCTACTCTAATTTTATTAACAAAAAATAAAATAACAATTATTATTACTATTATACATAATATATTATAAAATGTATCGCTTTTTAAAAAATTAGGAAGTCGTTTTTTTATATTCAAAAATATTTTATAAATTAAATATCCGATTACGCCACCACTTACATTTAATATTATATCATCAATATCCATTGCCCGACCAATTTTTAGTTGTACTAATTCAATAGTTAAAGATACTATAAAAGATATTATAAATATGTGTTTCCATGTTTTGGAATTAATATAATTAGAAATAAAATAGCCAATAGGGATAAATAAAACAATATTTCCCAAAACATTTTGATACCATTTATAACTACCTAATTTATATCTAAATATTTCGGTTCCAGGAATTAAATTATAACTATATGCTCCCAATTCTCGATTAGTAACAAGTTCAAATAATAATAAGATATATATTAAAAATAGATAATTTATTATTTCTTTATAAAATATAAATTTTTTATGATTTAATTTTAAATAATAAATTCTCACAGTTATTAAGATAACTGTAAATATTACTAACATTGGCCAAAGTTTATATAAAATTTCAAGAAGTGTACTCCCTATCATTATTTTCACCTTCTTTGACTTCCTTAGTATATGTTTCTTGTTTACCAATTTTTTTATAAATTGATAAAAAAACTTCTGCTTCTATTGTACTATTATTTCTTACTTTTTTCAAAATTTTTTCATCTTCTATATATTCATAATCTTTTAAATTTTTAGTAAATTTATTTTGAATATTTAAAAGAATCATTTTATTTTCTTGATCTTTGGAAATATTTTTACTTAGCCTTTCTTTTTTGTTAATTAATTGTAAATAAAATTTATTATTGAAAAAGTGGAATAAATAAACATCTTTTACAGTATAATCTTTGTATTTATTTTTAAAAACAATATATTCCTTATCAAATCTTTTTATTTTTAAATTAAATCTTTTTTTATTAGTTATATTTACTTTTTCATATTTAGTAGGTATTTTAACATAAGCTGTATACCAAACTGTTGCATATACATCACCAACAGCACAGACATCTTTTTTTACTTCTTCATCTTTCTTTATTTCTCCACTTATAATTATATCGCCCTTTTTTACATAATCATTTATATCTTTTACTTTCATTCCTACTTCTGCTTTTACATTTTTAATTAGTCCGTCTTTCGTGGCAACTATGTTACAATATTTATTATCTTTATTCTGTTCTTTTTTGATAATTCTTTTTTCAACATGAATTATTAAATTCATACCTTTTCTTTCAAACTCTAACCACTCTAAGGTATCTTCATGTTTTTCTAGAATATCTTTTTTTATTTTTTCTTTTTCTTCATATGATTTATCAAATGTTAATCTTTTTATTCCATAATTATCAAGTTCATTTATAATTAAATTCCTAATATTTTTATCACTAGAATAGACTTTAATGGAAATAATAATATTAGATAATATAAATAATAATATTATTCCTTCGATAATACTAAGTAAAAAAATTTTATTTTTTAAAATACTATCTTTAATTTTATAAATGCCTAAAGATGACTTAATTTCACATTTAAATAATTTATTTATTTTTTTTAAATCTTCTTTTAAAATTGTTAAAATTATTTTATTATCATTAATTTTTAAATTTTGGTAATTAATATGATTTTTAATAAGAAAATTAATGAAGTAATTATAATCTTTTTCATAAACTATTATATTTATTTTTTCATGTTTTGTATCATTTATTATGTTTCTCATCTATAAAATTTATGTTATTAAATTTACCATTAATAACAAGCTCTCCTTCTTGCATATTGACAATTTTTAAATTTTTTCCATGAATTTCTAGGTAAAACCCATCAAATTTTAAAGAAATTAATTCATTGGTAAAATTAATTATATCAAGATAAGCATTTACATGAATATTGTTATTATAAATAGATATGAAATATTTTTGATCATATAAAAATGTTTTTAAATTTTCAAATGCATTCAAATTAATCACCTAATAATTATATGACATTAAAAAAAATAAAAATACTCTATTTATTTTTTTTGATTTTTTTATTTATATTTACTGTAGATAATTTTATTGATGACATTTCAATATCTTCAATCATTTTAGAAATTAAAAAATCTATTCTTATCATTTTTTCCTCTTTTCTTACTTACAATGTAACATAGATTAAATTTGCTTTCATTAGTATCGACAAAGCTTTTCAATTTTTTTACAAAATATTAAAAAAACATATTTTAAATTTTAAAAATATATTATATAATTAATTTGGTGATATGTGTGTTATATCCAAATAATATTAAAAAAGACTATAAAAAGGAAATATCTCATAAAAATCGAGGTATGGATTTGGAAAAATTAATAAATGATAGTAATAAATATTATCTTGATAATGATATCGCTGTTATTTATAAAAAACCAACGCCAATTGGAATAACAAAAGTTTTATATCACAATAATAAACAAATAATTAAAGATGGTTATTTTGAAAGTAAATCTACTTTAGATTATAATGGACTTTACAAAGGAAAATATATTGATTTTGATGCCAAAGTTACTAATAATAAAACTTCTTTTCCCTTAAGTAATGTTCATCCCCATCAAATTGAACATATGAAAAAAATTATAAATCATGGCGGGATAACTTTTTTAATAATCAAAATGAACTATAATTATTATTTATTAGATGGTAAAAAATTAATAACATTCATAGAGTCAAATAAACGAAAATCAATACCATTTAATTTTATAGAAAAAGAATGTAAAAGAATAAATGAGGGATATAATCCTCCCCTAGACTATTTAAAAATAGTTAAGGAAGTATATTTTAAGGAGAGTGTTTAAAATGGCTAAAAAAAATAAGACCAAAAAACAAAAAAATAAATCAGAAAAGAAACATATATTATTAATAATATTAATAAGTATAATGATATTTTTCCTTTTATTAGGAATAATATTTATAATTTATATAGTTGTTTCGGCCCCTAAATTTTCTAAGAATGCTCTATATAATAAAGAGATGTCGATTATTTATGAATCTAAAGGCAATGAAATAGCTCGTTTAGGAACTGAAAAAAGAGAACTAGTTAATTACGAAGATCTTCCTAATGTATTAGTAGATGCAATTATTGCTACTGAAGATTCAAGATTTTATCAACATAACGGATTTGATATTGCCAGATTTATGAAAGCGGCCGTTGGTCAAATTTCTGGTAATACTTCAGCTGGTGGGGCATCAACTTTAACAATGCAAGTAGTAAAAAATACTTTTACTTCTACTACATCTACTGGAATTAAAGGTATTATTAGAAAATTTACAGATATTTATATGGCTGTATTTAAAGTTGAAAGTAACTATACTAAAGAAGAAATTATTGAATTTTATGTAAATGCTCCTTTTTTAGGAAACGGTGCTTATGGTGTTGAACAAGCCAGTCAAACTTATTTTGGAAAAAGTATCAGTGATTTAACTTTATCAGAAGCAGCTCTTATAGCGGGAATGTTTCAAGCACCAAATGCTTATAATCCTTATTCTAATCCTGAGGCTGCCACTAAAAGAAGAGCAACGGTTTTAAACTTAATGTATAAACATGGATACATTACCAAAGAACAACAAAAATTAGCTAATAGTGTTTCAGTTGAAAGTTTATTATTACCGAAATCTGAAGTTAAAAGTAACAATGAATATCAAGCATTTGTTGATACTGTTGTTGAAGAAATAATTGATAAAACTGGTAATAATCCATACAATGTTCCGATGTTAATATATTCTACAATGGATACTGATAAACAAAAAGTTATGAATTCTATAATGAATGGTGAATTAGTAAAATTCCCAAATGATGTTGTTCAAAACGGAATTGCTATTACTTCTGTTAAAGATGGCTCAATTGTTGCCATTGGCGCTGGTAGAAATCGTGTTGGTGAGCGTCAATATAATTATGCGACAATGATTTCCCGAATGCCTGGTTCTGCGGCTAAACCATTCTTTGCTTATGGTCCATTAATAGAATATAATGATGCATCTCCTGCTACTTACTTCTTCGATTTACCTTACGCTTATTCTAATGGTCAAAGCTTAAAAAATGCTGAAGGTGGTTTTAGAGGAATGATGAATATGCGAACTGCCCTATCAACCAGTCGTAACATTCCAGCTATTCAAGCTTTCCAACAAGTAGATAAAGATAAAATCGCGGAATTTGTTCATAATGTTGGTTTACACTATGGTGATAATTTATATGAATCAGCAGCTATTGGTGGTTATACTGGTTCATCTCCTCTGGAAATGTCAGCAGCTTATGCAACCTTAGCAAGAGGTGGTACTTATATTGAGCCTTATTCTTATACTAAGATTGTCTATCGTGAAACTAAAAAAGAAGTTGATACTAAAATAAATAAAAAACAAGCAATGAGTGATTCAACTGCATTCTTGTTAACTGATATATTACATTATGCCGTTACTGATAAAAACCTTTATGGAAGAATAAATGCTAATGGAACAGAACTTGCCGGAAAAACTGGTACATCTACAATTGATAGTAATGCTCGTAAAAAATATGGATTACCTTCATCTGCTGTAATGGATAGCTGGGCTAATATTTTTTCACAAGATTATTCAGCATCTATTTGGTATGGTTATAGTGATGTTTCAAAAGGATTATATTTAACTATTAATTCAGGTGGTAATATTAGAAAAAAAATTGCCCAAATTATTGGTAGTCAAATCCTAAATACTGGTTCTAAATTTAATATCCCATCTAGCGTTGAAAGAGCCCAATATGCTCTTAATTCTATTCCCCTATCAAAAGGTACATCTGGTACTGAATGGTTTAAAAAAGGTACGGCACCAACTGAAGTAACAAAATATGAATCATCCGATGAAACATTAATCCCTGAAGATGTTAAAGCATCAGAGAGTAATGGTAAAATTACTATATCATGGACAGAAGCATCTTCTTCTGCTGAAGTTTCTGATGTTAAATCAACAAGAGATTATTTTAATAAACTTTATGGAAAATTTGCTAATAGTTTTTATAATGAATATTTAAAATATGGTGGTATTACTTCTGGAAGTTCAGCTGCAGGTTATACAGTTACCGTAACTGATCCATCTGGTTCTTCTCAAACTGTTGGTACAACAACATCGACATCTATAACTTATACGCCTACTAAAAATGGTACTTATACCTTCTCAGTAAATGGTGTTACTACTACAATTAAAGTAACATCTGTTAAAGAAAGTATTGCCTTTAGTTTATCATTTAGTTCTTCTCACTATGATCCAAGTACTAAAACATTAAGTTTACCAGTAGGTTTTGATGTGACTACTTTAACACCAATTTTCTACGACAATTTAGGAAATAAATTAACTTGTCCACATGCTTATCCTGATCCAAAAAAGACATCATTAAGTACCCAAATAATTATTTATAATTCTGGAGAAGAATGTGGCAATGTACCTTTAAGTGTTGAAGTTAATATTTCAAATTAAAAAAGATACAATTTTGTATCTTTTTTTTTAGAAAATATTATTCTAAAATCTATATAAAACATTATATAATGTTATTTTATTTTATGAATTATTTTAAATATTTTATAATTATTGTGCCTAACATAATTATTTCTAATTTAAATACTCTTCGGGGATATTAGGATATCCATTTACATAAAAATTAAAAATATCATTTAACATTTGTACATATATATTATAAGATTTTTCATTTAACTTATTCTTAAAATAATTTTTTAATTGAGTTTTAAAATTATAATATAAATTTTCATATTCATCTATATTATTATTTTTTATATCATTTATATTAGATATTATATTACTTAATTCATTAATTTCTAAATTAATTTTTGAATCAACTAGTTTTTCAATATCTTCTATTAATTCATATAAAGAAAGAGCTAATAAATATTTAGAACAATCAGTGTTAAATGATTTTTCATATTGATTTAAATAATTTTTAAGTGCATCTATTGAATAATCAGTTATATTATTCTCAGCTAATTGAATACAACAATCAGAAGCTAACATATATCCTTTTAATGATATTTTATTAAGCATTAATGTTTTTTCTATTTGATAATCATAATCCGATAGCTCTACTAATTCATTTGCTTTTGTAATAAAATTAAACATTTTATTATTAATATCAACATTTATTTTATCTATTTCAGCATGAGATTTTAATATCTTCATATTTAAATTATCCATGTTATCCTATCCTTAATTATTATTTTAGATTTATAATTACTTCATTATATAATCTTAATAATTCATTATATGTTTGATTTAAACCGGCTCGATCATCTAATAAAATATTGTAATAAACTTTTCTACCTTTAAATGGAATAAATGGAGCGTCCTCATTAATAGAATTAAATGGTAAATTTTCTTTTTGTAGAATTGATTTTATTTCATCATATCTGTCTTGTTCAGATGAAGTAAAAACTATAAAATAAGCATATTTTTTATATTTTCTAATCAAATTTTTAACCATTTCATACGAAGCCCCTGTATTATGATAATCAAAAACCGTACTATCTAAATCATAAGCTATAATTAATTTTTTATGTGTCTCAAATTCTTCTTTTAATCGTTTATAAGATTTTTCTTTATCTAAATATTCATCTATTATATTTTCATTCATATCAATTATCTCCTAATTAACATGTAAACTACAAACAATGTTCCTAATATAAAAATAACTATTAATGATAATGTAATACTATTAATAAATCCTTTGTTTCCAGTTGAACTACCACTTAAATTAGATTTAGTTAAAACTTTAGGCCTATTAAGTTGTAGTTTTTGTTTTTTTATCATTTGATTTTTTTGTTTGATTTGATTTGCTATTTGTATTTCATTAGAACTTCTTTTTTCAAAATTATTATTCTTTGAAAAAGTAGGATTAGTTTCACTTATTGTTTCATTTCTAAAATTAAAAGGTGGATTTTTTTTTCGCATAATTTCACTTTCGGCTTTTTCTATTTTTGAAGGCATAGAAGAAACTAATCTATTTTTGTTTTCTTCAGCAATTTGTAAAAATGCTAAATTACTATCTGGGTTTGTCAAATGTTCTTTTGTTTCTCTACTATAGTTATCAGATTTAATATATATTGAAGCATTCGGTATAACAGAAATATTTAATTCTGTAGGAGGAATAACTCCATTATAAACATTTCCTTTATGTTCGCTATATTGATGTGCCCCATCATTTAAAACATAACTTATTGTACTAAATAAATCCATATTCTGAGGAACTGCTTCTCGGATGTTATCTTTTCCAACTGTTTTTTTGGAAATTAGAGCAACATTTAATTTTGGCGACATAAATTTAGCATATTGTTTTTGATAAAAATTTACTACTTTTTTTGTATCATTATCATCTAATTCAGCATTTCTACATAAATCATCGATATTCCTTCTACAATCTTTTTCACTTCTTAAGATATATGGAGATGTTTCTATATTATTATGATAAGTTGTAAAATGATCAGATGAAGTAAACCATTTAAACCATTCAGGAGAATCTATAGAATGCCAAAACATTTTCGTAAACTCCTGCTCATAATATATTCCAGAGCCACCATAATAAGGATATCCTCCCATTGGTGCAACAACACCTTTTTTCATAAATATATCCTGAATTTCTTGAATTTCCAATGGTTTGTCATTTCTTAATTTAGTTGAAGAAATTAATCCATTTTTCATTATTGACTCATAGTAAGCATCAGGAAATGAATGGGATACATAGCCATTAGAAATATATTCTTGTAAAAAATGATTTTTGACTCTTTCTATATCTTCAACTGATATTTTTTTATTTAAATCTATCCCCATTTTCATTCCTATTATCATTGAAATTAGTTTAGCTCTTTGAAATTCGAATTGCTTGGGAGATATTTGTTTATTATTATATTGTAAATATAGTTTTTCAATATGGTTCATATAATTTTCAAACCCATAACTGTCTTTATTTATAATATGATGAATATATAATTCACCAATTAATTTGCTCAATAATTGAATATTATGTGTCTTTTCCCAATTTCTTTTTAACATTTCTATAAAAAAATCTGAATTTATATTTTTTTCAATATTTTTAAGCATTATATTTGTTTGTTCTTTTTCTTTAGCTTTAAGATAATTTGTTACAATTTCTAACATATATTCATTTATCTTGGGAATAATCTCTGTTTTCAAATCTTTAGAAGAATCTTTAAACATTATTAAAGCACGAGATATTATATCATTATTTATTAATCCATTATATCGACTATTAACTTGACTCGAAATATTATTTATATAATCTTCAATTATTTGATTTTTTTGATCCATACTCATTATTATCACCACTTTTCAATAATATAAGTTTCATTATCCTATGTATAATTATACCATACATTAATTGCTATCTTTCTTTTTTCTGTTAAATTTAACAAAATTCTTTGTTAATCTGTAAACAATTCTCAAAGTTGAATAAGTTAAAGTGTAAGAGTATAAATCTTTTAATACATCTTCTCTTTTTGAAAAATAGTCTGATTTTATAATTATTTGATTTTTTAAACTTAATACTTTCAATAATTTTAAATCGCTATATTCTACCACTTTATATCGTTTTCTTACCTCGGAGCAATTAAACAATTTACAAGTAAGATTTTTAGTAGAACATCCTTTTTTTGTTTGATACAAACATTTTCTACAACAACCATTGCATTTACCATTTTTTATTTTTCTTTGTACATAGCATTTATTATTTTTAAAGCCACACACATTAATATTTTTATTATTATCATCAATTAATTTACATGAAATATCATATATGTATGTAATTCTTGTTTTACGATTTTTTATATTTAAGGCATTTATTATATAATTTATCATATTATCATTAATGTTATTTTTAACCACAAAAAGAGTATTATAGTATAAAATACTCTTATATATATTAATTTTACTTAAAAAGTTATTATAATCATTAGAATTATTTATTAAAATAGTTTTACTTCTCATAAACACCTACCATAGCAATTATATCACTATTTATGTATTGTTTTAAACTTTGCATCAGATTCTTCTTTTTCTAAAATATCCATTATATTATTGTGTGTAATATCATTGATATGATTTTGTTCACTATTTTTTTTAATTTTTATATATCCTATTAAATCATCAAGTGACCATGTTCCTTCTTTATATTTATCACATTTTTTAAAATTATATATATTCATACTTTTTTTAAAATATTTTTCAATAGGAATTACCAAATTTACATTTTCAAAGTAACACAAGTCTACTGAGCAATCTTCTAATACTATCCTTTTTCCAAATAAAATTGGTAATAAAGAATTGGCAAAATTACTATTAGTATCAACTTTTCTCACTGCTATTGGTACTGCAAAATCATTTTTAAAATCCTTATATTTAGGTGAAAATCTACCATAATAATAATCACTAATGTTATTACAACCACTGATACAAGAACAATTACCATCATTATATATTTCACAACCAAAATTATAGAAATATTCAGCTTCTTGTTTTGATAATAAATTATCCTTATATATAGAAACAAATTCTTCTATATTTAATTCATCAGGAAATTTATGAATAGATTTTGTAAATAATATACTATTTTGAAAAAACCAATCAATTTGTACTCCAGATTCTTTTCCAATATAATTGCTTGCAAAATCATATTTATAAAAATGTATAAATTCAATTCCTAATTTTTCTAATTGAATAGCAATTGAAGTAATTTTTTTATCTGTATAACGATCCATTTTTCAACATTCCCTTCGTATATACTATTTATGTAATTTAGTAATTACTTGTTCTTTATGATCTTTCTCAAATAATTTTCTATGTGCGGTATCAATGATATGTTCTTCACTTTGTTGTTGTAAGATTAAATTATCTTTCATTTGTTTTAATTTTTCTATTTCTTTTAATTTTGTATCAATCTCTTCATCTATGCTTAATATCATTTTATTATTTATTAAATTGTAATCAACATTTTTAAATAAATCTCTAGTAAAAACATTATCAATATACTACTTTAGAAATGTATCTTCAAATGACTGAATATCATTGCTTTTTACATAATCATTTTTCATATGAATTGGCGATTCAAAAAGAATATTAGTACAAACTAAGTCATTTCCGATTTTTTTCCATACTACAGGTTCAAGTCTAAACCATTTATCATTATATTTTATAACATTTATTTTTGTTCCTTCTAAAGTTTCAGCTTGATAAACGTTGTAAGTTTCAAGTTCTAATTTATCATCTATAATTGTTGGAAATAAGAATTTTTCATCTGTTATATGTAATTCTGATTCTTTTGGAAGATGTTCTAGTTTTCGATTCTTAATATAATGAGATTCATCTTCCAAATCAACCCAACCCCAATTCTCACCAAAAATCATTTTTTCGTAAAAAATTATTTTTTCTTTTGGATAATACCCTAAAGCATAATAATCCTTATAGTTATAATAACGAAATTCTCTATACATTTTTGCTATTTTTGAAACAAATTTATAAGGTATTGTGGGTACTATTCCATGTTGATTACCAACATATCTTATTCTATAATCGTTAGTAAAGTCTCTTTTTTCCCAATCGTCCATGGCTTTACTACCTAAACAACAATCTTCTAATTCATTGTTATTCTTATAATATGACTTCACAAATATAAAACTTGATGCAGCTCTTTCCAATTCACGTATATTTCTATATTTATCAAAATCATAATATTTTTTTTCGAATGAAGTATCTCTAAATTTTTTATACATTTCATATGAAAAATCTGTATGTTCAGGATATCTATTTATCATAATTTGTACACCATCGATCACTGATATTGGACTATAATGTGTATTTTCTTTATTCATTTTATTTTCCCCCTAACTTTATTTAGGCAACTTTCTTCTTTGGTAATGTTTTGTTTTGATTATGTTTGTTTTTTACTTTTTCGTATTTCCTTTTTCTTTTTAAATGTTCAATGTATCTTGTTCTCTCATTTTGAACATGCCAATCTATAATTTGCTTTATTGTCTCAAAATCTTCATTTCTATTTGTAAACATTGCTATTGCTCTTTGAAACTTTTCATTTGGTACTATGTTATTACAAGTATAGTTTAATTGAATAACTTGTTTTGCTAAATATATAATAACTTTTCGATTCTTAATGTTCATTAATGTATTAGTATTATATAAATTTTCATTTTTCATATATATCCCCTTTTCTTGACCTATATTATATATTTTGACTTGCCATTTGTAAAATACCTATTCTTTATATTTGACATAACATTTTGTTATGATATAATATTGATAGGTGATGGAGAATGAATATTAATTTTGAATACTATAAAGTTTTTTATGTTATAGCCAAAAATAAAAATATAACTAAAGCAGCGAATGAATTAAACATTAGTCAACCAGCGATAAGTAGAATGTTAAAAACAATGGAAGATCAAATGAATACCAAATTATTTGTTAGGAAAAATAAAGGTGTAATATTAACTCATGAAGGTAACGAATTATATAGACTTATTTCTAGTGAAATAAATAACATTATTAAGGCTGAAAATGATTTTTCCAAACTTATTAATAATAATACTATTAAAATAGCAGTAAATAAATCTATTTTAAATTATCTTATTAATGAAAATAAAATTGATAAGATTTTAAAAAGTAATAAAAATGTTAACTTTATAAATGCTGAAGATTTTGATTTGTTAAATAATCAATTATCCAATAATTTAATTGATTTTGCATATATTTTAGAGCCATTAAATTATCAATTTAATGATAATATAAAATTTAAAAAATTGGGTGAATTACACTTAATATTTGTGTCTAATTCAAAAGATGATAAGATAAGTGATAAGCCGTTAGTTATGCTAGAAAATAAAAGACTTAATGCGATATATGATGATTATATTCGTAATTCTAATATTTCAGTTAATAAAATAAAAGTTTATGATCATGATAACATTTGTCCAATTATTATTAATGGATATGCTAATGGTTTCTTAATTAAAGAATTTGTAATTAACGAATTAAATAACAATTTATTATATGAAATTCCTCTATTTTCAAAAACTATTACTATCGATATGGGAATATTATATAACATAAATAATAAATTGAAAGTAGAACAATTACTTTCAAATATAATTAATTAAAATCATTACAAAGATATATTTTATAACCTTTTTTATTTAATTTAATTTCTACGCTACCAGCTAAATCAGTTCGATATATTTGTGAATTTGATAAATTATTTAAAACTGATTTTTTTGGATGACCATATTTATTATTTTTCCCTACGGAAATTAAAGAATATTTAGGATTAATAGTATTTATAAATTTTAAACTTGTTGAAGTATCTGATCCATGATGACCAACTTTTAAAAAATCAATATTTTTTAAATTATATTTTTCTAATAAATCTTCTTCTTTGTTTATACTAGCATCACCCATAAATAAAAATTTATAATTTTCATAATTAAAATAAATCACATTGGAATTATCATTTTCATTATCATATAATTTTGTATTTAAAAATTGAAATTTATCATATTGTTCAACATTTTTATAATAAGATATTTTTTTACTTTTTAATACTTTAATTAACTTTAATTCTAAATTATTATATTCATCAATGTTAAATATAACATTCTTAACTTTTATTTGTTTAACAAAATATTCAGCATATCCCATATGATCATAATCGCCATGTGTTAAGATAAGAAAATCTATTTTATTTATTCCTTTGCTTTTTAAAAAAGTTATAATATTATCCTTTAAATATTCATTATAACTGCCGCCTGTATCAATCATTATATTTTTTTTATTAAATTTATCTTGAATAACAAAACAATCTCCTTGAGATACATCTAACATATAAACATAACTATTAATGTTTAAATAAGGTATTAATTTTATAAAACAAAACAAAAATATAATATAAATTAAAAATTTTATTCTTTTTAAATTAAATAAATAATAAACTAAAGGATAATATATTATTAATAAAATGACATTGAATTTTGGAAAAGTTAAATTAAAAATTTTAATATTAGCAAATAATAAAGATATTTTTTCGACATTAATAATTAATATATTAAATAATTTTAGAAAAATAGGAAAAATAAAACAAATTAATGATAAAGGATAAACAATAATAGTTATTAATGGAACAAATAAAAGATTATAAATAATAGATAATAAATTAATTTCATAAAAATTTAAAACAGTTATTGGCAAACTATATAAAAATGCTACCAATGAAACTTTTAATATTTTAAAAAAATATCCCCCACTTTTTAAAATATTAGAACTTAATATTAAACCGAAACTTGTTATAGAAGAGTATAAAAAGGAAATGCTATAAATTAATCTATAATTAAATAATAATATAATAAAAATTGCTAATAAAAATAATGTTATATTTTTAATATTTAAATTAAATATTTTATTTAAACTAAATAAAATATAAACACTTAAAGCTCTTATAATTGATGGTGTAAATGAAGTTAAAAAAGCATAAAATATCAGAAAAACAAAAATTATTAAATATGTAATAACTTCATTAAAATTTAATTTTTTAAGAAAAATTAATATCATACTTGATAATAAAGTTATATGCATTCCCGATATAGCAAATAAATGAGATATTCCATTTTTTTGATAGGAAGTTATAACGGTTTTATCTACTCCTTCTTTGCTACCAGTTATAAAAGTCTTTAAATATCCATTTTTATCAATAGTATTTATTCTTTTATTTATAATATTTTTAAGATTATAAAATATATTTATTTTATTATTAATTATTTCTATTTTTTTAACTTTTATAATATTATAAATATTTTTACTTTTTAAATAATGTTTATAATTAAAAGTGTTAGGTATAGTATTTTGGGAAGGTGATTCAAATTGGCCATAAAGTTTTATTTTTGTTCCATATTTTATATTTTCAATAAAATATTTTTTTATTTTATTATTTTTAAAAGTATAATAAGCCATAATTTTCTTTTTATTTTTGACTTCTAATGTTATTTTTTCTTCACTTATTTTATAATCTACTACATTACCAATAAAATAATTTTCCTTTATTACTTGTTCTTTATCAAAAAAAATGTTAAATAAAATCCAAATTAATATAAATAATATTAGCCAAATAATGGATATATTAGACAGTAATTTTATTTTTAATTTTAGCAAATAAAGTATCCCCTATTCCTGATACATTTTTAATATCTTCAATAGTTTGAAAATTACCATTTTCTTCTCTATACTTAATTATCGCTTGAGCTTTGGCATTACCGATTGAATCTAAAGTCATTAATTCATCTAATGTTGCTGTATTAATATTAATAATAGAAGATTCCTTATCAGATGAATTAGTACTAGATTTATTATCTGTAGAAATTATTGAGACATTTTTATTATTTTTTAAACAAGTTGTATAATCAACATCATCTGATGAACAAGTATGATTATCATTTAACTCATTTTTTAATTCAGATTTACTTCTAATGATAATTACCATTTCACTTTCTAGTTTTTTACTTAAATTAATATTTAAAGTTGTTCCATTATTTTTAATACCACCAGCTAAATTTATAACATCATTAACTATCATATTATTATTTACTTTATAAACCCCAGGATTATTTACATAACCTTTAATATCTACATAAAATTTTGTATTTGACTCTTTTTCTACTTTTTCTTCAACTTTAGTTATAGACTTTGTATCAGATTCGACATCATTAGTATTTATAAAAAAAATTAATCCAATTATTGCAACTAATATAATACTTAAAAAAATATATTTTTTTATAAATTAACCTCCTTTCACTTATATGTACAATATTTTTTTAAGATTTCCTTTTTTTAATAAAAAAAATGAGTAAAAACTCATTCTTCAATGTTATTAGCAAAATGACATCCACAATAATTTTGACGATATAAGTTATATTTTTTAGAAAGCATAATACTTTTTTTATAGCCATCTTCTTTTTTAAAATCGGATATCAAAAATTTAATATTGTATTCTTTTTCTAAAGAAAGACCAATTTCATTTATTTTATTAGTATTCTTATGTGGTGAAACGGTCAAAGTTGTTCCAAAAAAATCATAATTTAGTTCTTTAGCTTTTTTGGCTGTTTTTAAAAGTCGTAAATAAAAACATTTAAAACATCTTGCTCCACCCTCTGGCTCTTTTTCTAATCCTATAGATGACTTTAAAAATTCTTCATTTTCATAGTGACAATCTATATAATCAATTTTAAATCCTTCATCTTTTAAGATATTTATTAATTTTATTTGTTCCTTTTTCCTTTTTTCATACTCTTCTTTAGGTTCAATATTAGGATTATAATAATAAATTGTAATATCAAAGTAATCTTTTAAATAAGTTATTACATGGGAAGAACAAGGGGCACAGCAACTGTGAAGTAATAATTTTTTCTTATTTGATAAATCTTGATTATTTAAAATCTCATCCTGTATTTTTTTATAATTCATAATTCATCACTCCTAAAATGGTGTAAATACAAAATTTTCACTGTTTGATGAATCTAAATTTATATATCCTTTTTCATTTTCTAAAGATGAATTTATTTTTGGATATAAATTTAAATTTTTAATATTAAGAATATTAAAATAAACTTTATTGCCGTCATTCATATAAGCTAAAAATCTTTCTTTATCGATTTTTACTTCTCCAGATGTCGCTGGTACATATTCTATTTCGGAAATTAAAGATAAATTATCTCTAGATATATTTTTAAGACCTTTAATTAGCTTATCATTTAAATTATCATCAAGTGACGATATTAATGTTGGAATACCTAAAAAGTCCCTATCTTCAATTTTTTCTCCAGTTTCCAAAACTAATTTTTGACTATTTTCTTCTTTAAAAAGAACTTTATTTTCTTTAATTTTAATAGTAAGTTTTCCATATAAATTCTTTCTTATTTCCACATCTTTAATAAGATTTATTTTTTTTATTCTTTTCTTTAAAATAAAAGAATTAGTTTTAAAAATTGAAGGATAATCTTTAATTTTAGCCGCTTGAATAATTTCATTATCAGTAACTAAATTATTACCAGTAATGTATATATTTTTTATTCTCAAATTAAAACAATAGCAAAAAAGACTTATAATTAAATATAAGAATAATAAAAGTAATATAACTTTTTTTAAGCTTAATTTTTTTCTTTTTACTTTTTTAGTCTTTTTTACCACTTTTTATCACCTTTTAATTAACTCTTGTATTACTTTATAAATTTTTGTACTACTATTATTTATTTCTTCTTTTTTTAAGTTATTTTTGATTCGTTTTAATTTATCTGTATCATTAAGCATAGCATCTATTTCACTATTTAAATTTTTAGTTGTCAAATCTTTTTCTTCAATAATTTTTCCACATTTTTTATCTACTAAAGACTTAGCATTATAATATTGATGATTATTAGCTACATATGGAGATGGAATAAAAATAGCGGGAATATTTAAAGCAATTATTTCACTAATAGTAGATGCTCCTGCCCTAGTTATAAAAAGATCTGTAATTTTCATAACTGAAGTTAAATTATCAATAAATGGAACAATTTTGACATTTTTAGGAAAAGTATTATTTTTAATCATTTCTTCATAAAAAAGTGTACCACTTACATATAAAATTTCATAATTTTTTGTTCCAGCATTTTTTAAATATTCTAAACATCTTTTATTAACTGTCTCCGAACCTAAAGAGCCAGATGTAAATAAAACTAGCTTTTTATTTTTAGATAAACCAAAGTTTTCCTTTTTAGCTGGTTTTATATTTTTAGCTTTATCGGCACATGGATTTCCAGTATAAATTATATTTTTAGTTTCAAAATATTTTTCGGAATCACGAAATGAAGTTAAAACTTTATCTACTTTTTTAGAAAGTGCTTTATTAGTTTTTCCAGGAATAGAATTTTGTTCATGAATTATTGTTTTAATTTTTAAACTTGTGGCAACTTTTATAACTGGGTAAGTTACATAGCCACCTGCTCCAATAACTATGTCTGGTTTAAAATCACTAAAAATTTTTCGACATTTATTCATAGCTTTGAAAATTAAAAAAACATTTTTAAAATCTCTTATTATATTAGTTTTAGAAAGACCATATATTTTTAAAGCTTCATATTTTATTTTTCTTTTTGGAATTAATGTAGCTTCCATTCGATTATGAGTGCCAATATATAAAATATCAGCTTTTGGATCATTTTTTTTAATTTCTTCAATAATTGCTAAAGCGGGATATATATGTCCCCCAGTACCACCAGCCGAAATAATATATTTCAATTCTTATCACCTACTTAATTATACTATAATTAATAATTTATTATAATTAAAATCTTCTTAACTATATTTATTATACAATAAATTTTGGTTTAATTAAATAATTGATTGTAATTTTTCATATAAATTATTGAAAGGATAAACAAATATGAAAAAGCAATCTACTAGAATAAGATTCGTGTTTATAATTACTATATTATTTTTAATTATAATTATTTTAAAAGTTTTTTATATTCAAGTCATAGATTATAAAAAATTAAATAAACTATCATCTAGTTTATGGGGGCGTAATTTACCAATTGCTGCTGAACGAGGTAAAATTTATGATCGAAACGGAAAAGTTTTAGCAGATAATATTACAACTACTTCTCTAGTACTTATTCCCAATCAAATTAAAAATAAAAAAGAAGTTAGTAAAAAATTAGCCGAAATATTAAATGTTTCAGTTAAAGAAATGCAAAAACATGTCTATAAAAAAACATCAATTGAAAGAGTTCATCCCGAAGGAAGAAAACTTAGTTATGATGTAGCACAACAAATTGATAAATTAGAATACGACGGCGTCTATTTAGTAAAAGAATCAAAAAGATATTATCCATACAAAGAATTACTTGCTCATACTTTAGGATATGTTGGAATAGATAATCAAGGTTTATCAGGGTTAGAACTTGAATATAATAAATATTTAACGGGTAAAGATGGCGCGATTAAATATTTTTCTGACGGAAAAGGAAAAAAATTAGAACTTTCTGAAGTATATGTTCAACCGCAAAATGGAATTGATGTCAATCTGACAATTGATTTAGAAATTCAAAAATCAATTGAAAGAGAATTAACTAATGTAGTAGAAAAATATAATCCTGATCATGCATTAATTATGGCTATGGATCCTAATACTGGAGAAATTTTAGGTATGGGATCTCGTCCTTCTTTCAATCCTAATAATTATCAAAATTACTCTACAGAAATTATCAATAGAAATTTACCAATATTTATGACTTACGAACCAGGATCTACTTTTAAAATTATTACTTTAACTGCCGCAATTGAAGAAAATAAAGTAAATTTATTTAAAGATCGATATACTGATACTGGTGGTGTTACAATAAACGGAGCACGTATAAAATGCTGGAAAGCTGGCGGACATGGTGATCAAAGTTATTTAGAAGTAGTAGAAAATTCCTGCAATCCAGGATTTGTAAATCTAGGATTAAAGCTCGGTAAAAAAACTTTATTTTCCTATATAAATAAATTTGGATTTGGGAATAAAACTGGAGTTGATTTAAATGGCGAAGAAAATGGAATATTATTTAATTTAAACAAAGTAACCGATTTGGAATTAGCCACAACGGCATTTGGTCAAGGAATAAGCGTAACCCCTATTCAACAAATAACAGCCGTATCTTCAATTGTTAATGGTGGAACATTATACAAACCCTATATTACAAAATCTTTTTCTACTTCTTCTAATATTATTAAAGAAAATACTCCGGTGAGTAGAGGCAAAGTTATTAGTAAAAAAACAGCAAAATTAGTTCGTTATGCTCTAGAAAATGTTGTTGCTCATGGTAGTGGTCGTGGTGCTTATATTGAAAATTATCGAATTGGCGGAAAAACGGGAACTGCCCAAAAAGTTTCTAATGGAGCTTATATGGTTGGAAACTACATTTTATCATTTATTGGATTTGCTCCTGCTGATAATCCTAAAGTAGTTTTATATGTGGCTGTAGATAACCCAAAAGGGGTTACCCAATATGGAGGGGTTGTCTCTGCCCCTATTGCGGGATCTATATTTAAAGATTTAATAAAAATAATGAATATTAAAGAAAGTAAAAAAGGCATCGAAAAAGAATACAACTGGAACGATGTAAAATATATAAAAGTTCCTGATGTTACCGGAAAAACCAAAGATGAAGCTTTAAAATTACTAAAAGATTTTAAAGTAGAATTTTCTGGTAGCGGAAATACTGTTGTTTATCAAAGTCCTATAGAAAATAATTTAGCTCCTATTAATTCTATAGTTAAAATATTATTAAATTAATGTAAATAAATGTAAATAAATAGTATTTTAAGAAAAAAAGAAATTAAATATATAGTATAATATAGATATTAAAGAGGTGAAATCATGCTAATAATTACAAAAGCGACATTAGCTATAATGATCGGTTTTATTCTTGCTTTAATTTGTGGTATTATCTTTATTCCCTTTTTAAAGAAGTTTAATATTCGACAAAACGTTAGCAAAACTATTGGAAAAAGACATTTAGTTAAAGAAGGGACACCGACTATTGGTGGTATAATATTTATAATTCCTACTATTATTACCTTAATATTTTTATATTTGAGAGGTAGTATAGGAATAAGTTCAAATTTATCTATAGTATTAATAGTATTTTTAGCTTATGCCCTACTTGGCTTTATTGATGATTTTTTAAAAATTAAATATCATAATAATAAAGGGTTTTCAATTTGGTTAAAATTAATTATTCAAACTATTATTGCTTCAATATTTTTCTTTATATTTATGAAACATGGTGGCAGTTCAACATTAGAAATAAGTTTTTTAAATTTATCTATTCCTTTAGGACCATTCTTTGGTTTATTTATCCTTATTGTATTAGTAGGAACGACCAATGCTGTAAATTTAACAGATGGTTTAGATGGCTTAGCTGGAGGGCTTAGTGCTATTGCCCTATTTGCTTTTGGCTTAATTGCTTGGAATACTAAATGGATGGAAGGAAATATGGAAGTTGCAATATTTTGCTTTGTCCTAATTGGATCTGTATTAGGATTCTTAATGTTTAATACTCATCCAGCTCGAGTATTCATGGGTGACACTGGTTCTATGGCATTAGGTGCTGCAATTGCTACAGTTGCTATTATTACTCGCCATGAAGTTTCATTAATATTAATTGGTGGTGTATTTGTAGTTGAAGCATTAAGTTCTATTATTCAAATAATTGCTATTAGGAAGTTTCATAGAAAAGTATTTAAGATGGCGCCAATCCATCATCATTTTGAACAACTTGGTTGGGCTGAAGTTGACATTGTAAAAGTATTTTGGATAGTAGGTTTCTTACTTGCAATGTTGGCAATCACTTATGGAGTTTGGTTATAAAATCACTGTTTAGTGATTTTTTTTATGGATTAATAATAAAATTTATAAGGGGGAAATATTATGAAAAATAAATCATTTGATATACTTCTTTTCATAGCCGTTATAGCCATGATTATATTTGGAATAATTATGATTTATTCTTCAAGCTATATTTGGGCCGAATATAAATTTAATGATCCTTTTAAATATGTTAAATCCCAAACTGTCTTTTTTATAATTGGTATCTTTTTAATGATATTTATTTCAAAAATAGATTATAATTTTTATCAAAAAAAATCTAATTTACTTTTGCTTATTTGTTTTATATTATTAATTCTTGTTTTAATACCTGGTATTGGAAAAGTTCGTAATGGCGCTAGAAGTTGGTTTGGTATTGGTCCTTTAGGTATTCAACCTAGTGAAGCCACAAAAATTGCTTTAATAATTTTTGTTTCTAAATATCTTGCTAATAATAGTAAAGATATCAGAAGTATAAAAAAAGGAGTATTACCTATTTTATTAGTAATTTTAGCTTTTTTTGGTTTAATTATGCTAGAACCTGATTTTGGAACAGGTATGGTAATGGTTGCTACTTTAATAGTTGTTTTATTTATCTCAGGAGTTAATATTTCTTTTTTTATAAAAGCAGGAATATTTGGTCTTGTCGGCATAATAGCATTAATTATTGCTGCTCCATATCGTCTAAAAAGAATTGTTTCATTTATTAATCCTTGGAATGATCCACTGGGAAGTGGCTTTCAAATAATTCAATCCTTATATGCAATTGGACCTGGTGGTCTTTTAGGCCAAGGATTTTTAAATTCTCGACAAAAACATTTTTATCTTCCCGAACCCCAAACCGATTTTATTTTTTCAATTATTTCCGAAGAATTTGGTTTTTTGGGAGTTTTAATTGTTACTTTCTTTTTTGGTTTTATTTTTTATCGAATGATAAAAATCTCTTTAAAAGCCCCAGATAATTTTTCCAAATATTTAGCATTTGGTTTATCTTTTGGTATTGTTTTACAAGCCTTGCTTAATTTAATGGTTGTTGTTGGATTAATTCCTGTAACAGGAGTTACTCTTCCCTTTTTATCTTATGGTGGTTCTTCATTACTTGTTTCTATGGCTTCAGTTGGAATAATATTAAATATTTCTAGACATGAAAAATAAAACAATTAATTCTTTATTTTTTTATTTGAAAATTTAATAAAACCATAATTTGACAAAAAATTGGCAATATTAAAATAATCTGTTATAATATGTTGATATTTTAATGGATTTCTAAAGAAATTAAAATATATGAAATAAGGGATTATTATGAAAGTAAATGATTTTCAAAAAATAACTGAATTTTTTAATGAAAACTTAGTGGAACCATTAGATTATAAACATAGTTATAGGTTTTTTATAGAATTTTGTTTGAAATTTGAAAATTCATTGCAAGATATTGAAAGTATAATATCCCTATTAACTTATAATACTAAATTAAATAATATCTTAAAAATAGTTGTAGATAAAAATATAGATTTTATTAAAAAAAATGAATTAGAGAAAATATTTAATAATGACTTTGCAATATCTTTACTAGAAGTTTATTGTTCAATTAATAATATTGATATTGAAGAGAAAGAAGAAATAGAAGAAATAAATTTTGATCAATATGATCCAGAAAAGATATATTTACAGGAAATAAGTCGTATACCTTTATTAACTTTAGAAGAAGAACAAATATTAGCAAAACAAATAGCGGAAGGAAACAAAATTGCGCGAAAAAAATTTTCTGAAGCAAATTTACGATTAGTTGTATCTATTGCTAAAAAATATAGAAATCGTGGTTTATCCTTTCTAGATTTAGTTCAAGAAGGTAATGCTGGATTAATAAAAGCAATAGATAAATTTGATTATACCAAAGGATTTAAATTCTCCACATATGCTACTTGGTGGATAAGACAAGCTATAACAAGTGCATTACAAAAACAAGCGCGAACAATTCGTATACCAACTAATAAAATTAAAAGTATAGAAAAAATAGCTTCTTTAAAAAAACAATTAATTATTGAACTCAATCGTGAACCAACAATAGAAGAAATTGCTAAAAAAGCCAATAAAAGCATTTCTTATATTAATAATATAATAGAAATTAGTCAAAATACAGTGTCATTAGAAAATCCAGTTGGAGATGACAATGATGCTGATTTAAAAATGTTTATAGAAGATAAAAATACTATTAATCCAGAAGAATATGCTACTAATTCTCTTCTTATATCTCAAATAAAAGAAGCAATACAATATTTAAATGAAAACGAAAAAACTGTTATAGAATTACGTTTTGGATTAAAAGATGGTATAAAGCGTTCTTTAGAAGAAGTAGGAAAAAAATTTAATGTTACTCGTGAACGTATACGACAAATAGAAGCTAAAGCTTTAAGAAAACTTAAAAATTTTTCAAATAATAACTATTTGAAAACTGAAAAAATGAATCAACAAAATACAAAAGATGAAAATATATTTAAAAATCTTCGAAATTTTTTAAAATATACAAACTATGATAAAAAAATGGTTAGTAAGGAAGTAATAGCACTTTTTAATGAAGAAGAATATAGTTTATTTAGTATAGAAAATCCATCTCAAAATGAACAACAAAGAATATATCAAATGCTAAAAAAATTAAAAGATGAATTGGATATTAAATTAGCAAACAATATAACACAATCTAAAACACCAATAATTAGTCATACTCAAAATAATAATATTAATAAAGATAGTAAAAAAGTTAGAGTTTCTCTTGAAGACAAATGGAATGAAAAATATAAATTAGCCGAAGAGTATTATAATAAACATAAAAATTTATTAATACCTAAAAGTTATGTAATTCATGGAGTTAATTTAGGTAATTGGATAGCATTGCAAAGACAAAATTACAAAAACAATAAATTAAGCGAAGAAAGAATTAATAAATTAAATAAAATAAAAATGGTTTGGGTAGTACCAAAAGAACTATATAATAGAAATAGTCACCACAAAAGAAAAAATCCAAAATTACAAAAAATGTGGGAAGAAAAATATAAATTAGCTGAAGAGTATTACAAAGAGCACAAAGATTTATTAATTCCTTATAGTTATGTAGTTAATGGCATAAATTTAGGACAATGGATTTCTAATCAAAGACGATTCTATATAAAAAACTTATTAAGTAAAGAAAAAATTGATAAATTAAATAAAATAAAAATGGTTTGGGTAGTACCTAGAGAGCTATATTATAGAAATCATAAAAAGAAACCAAAAATAAATAAAATAGAAGAACAATGGAATGAAAAATATAAACTAGCTGAAGAGTATTACAAAGAACATAAAAATTTATTAATTCCTAAAAATTATGTAGTAAATGAAGTAAATTTAGGTTATTGGATAGTAAGACAAAGACAATACTATAGAAAAAACTTATTAAGTAAAGAAAAAATTGATAAATTAAATAAAATAAAAATGGTTTGGGTAGTACCTAAAGAGCAATATAATAGAAAAAATAAAAAGAAACCAAAAATAAATATATTGGAAGAACAATGGAATGAAAAATATAAATTAGCTCAAAATTATTATAAAGAACATAAAAATTTATTAGTTCCTTACGGTTATGAAGTTAATGGAATTAAATTAGGTTATTGGATATTCAGACAAAGAAAATTATATAGAAAAAATCAACTAAGTGAAAGAAGAATTGAAAAATTAAATAAAATAGGAATGGTTTGGGTATTAACTAAAGAACAAGCAAATAGACATAAATATAATAACAATACTACCCGTTTTCAAGAAGATAAATGGAATGAAAAATTTAAATTAGCTCAAGATTATTATAGAAAAAATGGAAATTTATTAATCCCTAATAATTACATAATAAATGGAGTAAAATTAGGACAATGGATTAAATTACAAAGATATTTATATAAACAAAATAAATTAAGTAAAAATAGAATTTATAAGTTGGAACAAATTGGTATGATATGGGATTTACGTTTATGGGAAAAAAATTATAATACAGCGCAAAAATATTATAATAATAATGGAAATTTAAATATTACAAAAGATACTTCTAATAATAAAATTATCGAATTAAATGGATGGTTAAAAGATCAAAATGACCGCTATACTAATAATAATTTATCAATAGAACAAGTAAAAAGATTAGATCAAATTAATTTTTTTAAAAATGATACAATTGATGCAATTGAAAAAAATTGTAATTCTAAAAATAGTTTATTAAAGATGTTAGATACCCTTATTTATTATTATGAAGAAAAAGCATTAACTTTAACACTAATATGGTTTAATGAAAGTTTGCTAGATGAGTGTAAAGAAGAATCTCAAAAAATACTTGATGTAATGAAAAATAAATTGACAGGTAATCAATATAGGATTATTATACTTTATCTATGTGGATTTAATATTACAAAAATTGCTAAATTTTATAATTTAACTAAACATGATGTCGAAAAAATTAGATTGCAAGCTATGAAATTAATAATTTCAGAATATAAAAAATTAAAAGAAGTAAAATTACAAAAAGTAGCTTAATTTTTCCTACTCTATTATAATTGACTAATTTTAATATCTTTTTTAAATATTTCTAAATATTAAAAAAATAAAGCAATTAATGCTTTATTTTTATTATTTAAAATTTAACATCTTATTTATTATTTCTTTAATTCTAGATTCATTAAACGGTTTTGCTAAAACATCAGTAATTGGATATTTAAATACTTTATTAATTGAATCTTTAGAATCTTCTCCCGTAATAATTGCAACAGGTATTTTCTTAAATAAATTAGTTTCTTTAAAATATTCAAGTACTTGATAACCATCAACATTAGGCATATTTAAATCAAGTAACATAGCTACAATATTATCAGAATCATTTTTTATAATATTTAAAGCTTCTTCACCATCATTAGCTATTTTTACATTATATTCTTTACCTAACATTTTTTCAATATAGGAAACTATTATAGTAGAGTCATCAACTACTAAGATTGTATTATTAGTTATATTATTAACTTGTGTTTGATTATTAGAAACTGTTACAGGTGTTTTACCAAAATATTGTTTTACTAAGTTAGAAATAAACATTGCTTCTTTCATAAATTCGTCAAAATGTTCTGTAACAAAATAAATATCATTTGCTTTACCAGCCATTTCATGTTGATAAGCAATTTCAGCAAGTTTTTCAAATCCAAAAGTACGAGCATCACTTTTTAAAGAATGAGATTGAATAGCATAATTTGCCATATCCCCTATTTCTTTATAAGTTTTTATTTTAGAAATTTTATCATCAACAGTATTTAAAAATTCTAATAAAATTTCATCATAGGTTTGCATGTTTTCAAATATTTCTAAACTTTTTTTAACATTAACATTATTATTTATTAGTAAATTAACATCTTTCATAAAACACATCCTATTCTATATTTTCATTATAACATAAAATTAAGATTTTGTTTATAATTTTGTCAAATTACACATTTAATTGGTTTGCCAAAATATTTCTAAAACCAAGTTTTTAAATTATTCTTTCATTTAACTACAAAGTTTAATAAAAAATTTTATTTATCGCGAAGTTTAGCTTTACATTTTTCTTCTACATCTTTAATAATTTTATTAAATACTTCCATTACTTCATCATCAGATAAAGTTCTTGTCGGATCATTAAAAGTAAGAGAATAAGCAATTGATTTTTCATCTGATGCAATATTTTCACCTACATAAACATCAAAGATATCAATATTAGTAAGTAATCTTCCACCAGATTTCTTTATTTGCGTCATGATATCTTTAGATTGGACATCTTTTTTAACAATAAATGCTAAATCTTTTTTTATTTCTGGATATTTTGATGCTTCAATGTATTTTATTGGTTTAATATTTTTCATTAATTTATTCATTGAAAGTTCAACGACAAAAATATTATCTTTTTTAAGTTTAGGATGAACTCTTCCTATAATACCTATTTTTTCTTTATCTAAAATAATTTCAGCACTAATACCTGGATGTAAATCAGTAATATTACCAACTTCAAATGAATATCTATTTGCAAGTCCTAAATAATTTAATAAATCCTCCACTATTCCTTTTATTAAGTAAAAATCAACAGCGATTTTAGTATTTTGCCATTTATTTATTAGATAATTACCTTGCATTAATATAGCAATTTTAGTATCTTCATTGTAAGCATCATCATAAGTTTTACTTATTTCATAAATAAGTACATCGTCTACTTTTCTTGTTTTATTATATTCAAAAACATTTAATAATGAAGGAATCAAAGTAGTTCTAATAACTGATTTATCTACACTCATAGGTTTATTTAAAACAATATTTTTCTTATCATCATATCGAAACTTACTTGCCATTTCAGGAGATGTTAAAGTATAAGTTTTACATTCATTTAAACCAAGGGATCTTAATCTTTTAGAAATCATCTTTCTAAATTTAACATCACCGACATATTTACCTTTTCTTATTTCTGTTTTAGGTAATGTTGATTTTAAATTATGATAACCATATAATCTGCCAATTTCTTCAGCAATATCATTAATATTTGGATCAATATCTAATCTTCTATTTGGTATTTCGACTTCAAATACATCATTTTTAAAATTAAATTTAAAATCTAATCTATTAAGTTCTAATTTAATATCATCATTATTTATTTTAATTCCTAACATTTTATTTATTTCTTCAGCTTTAAATTTTACAATTTTTTTAGTTTTATCGACATCATCATAAGAAACAATATCAGATAAAATAGTAGCATCAGCATATTTTTCTAATAAATGACAAGCCCTATTAATAGCTTTTTTTGTATATTCATAATTTAAACCTTTGCTGTATCTAATAGATGCTTCACTTTTTAAGTTAAGTTTAGTTGAAGTGTATCTAATAGAAGTAGCCTCAAATATAGCACTTTCAATTAAAATATTTTTAGTATCATCAGTAACTTCGGAATTTAAACCACCCATAACTCCAGCAATACATAATGCTTCTTTATCATTAGCAATTACAATATCGTCTTTTGATAAAATTCTTTCTTTTTCATCTAAAGTTATAATTTTTTCATTTTCTTTGGCATCTCTAACAATTAAATGATCACCAATTTTATCAAAATCATAAAAATGAGTTGGTTGACCATATTCCAACATAACATAATTGGAAATATCTACAACATTATTAATTGGTCGCATTCCAGCAGCAATTAATCTTTTTTTAATAAAATCAGGAGATTCTTTTATAGTTATATTTTTTACCATTTTAGCTAAAAAATAAGGACATTTTGAAGTATTAACTTGTAATTTAAAATGATCTTTAATTGAATCAGAAATTTCAGTATAAGAATCATCTGGTAATTTTACTTTCTTATTAATAATTGCGCCAATTTCATAAGCAAAACCAATATGATAATAACAATCATTATTACGATGCTTATGAATATCCAATTCATATAAAGTATTATCTAAACCTAAATATTTTAAAGGATCAACACCAATTGGAGCATCATTATCTAATTCATGAATTCCTTTACGATAAGTTTCTTCCGTTTTTTCTTCTAAACCTAATTCGTATAAGGCACACATCATACCATTTGATTCTACTCCTCTTATTACGCTTTTTTTGATTTCAAAATCGCCAGGAAGTATTGCTCCTACTCTTGAAACAATAACTTTTAAATCTTTTCGAACATTAGGAGCACCACAGACAATTTGTAATATTTCATTACCCACATCTACTTTACAAACATTTAAATGATCAGAATCTGGATGCGGCACACACTCTAAAACTTTACCAATAACTAAATTATTAATATGATTAGAGATAACTTTTTCAACATTAATTCCCGCTTTCGTAATTTTTACAGCTAATTCTTTTAAATCTTCATTTTCAATATCAATATAATCTTTTACCCATTCTAAACTAATCATATTATTCACTATCCTTTCTTGAAAATCTTTCAAGTTCTCTTAAATCGGTAGTATAAAATGCTCTAATATCATTAATTCCATATTTAAGCATAGCAAGTCTTTCTGCTCCAAAACCAAAAGCAAATCCTGACCAAACATTAGGATCATAACCACAATTTTTTAAAACATTAGGATGAACTATTCCCGCACCAGCTACTGTAATCCAACCGGTATTTTTACAGATATTGCAGCCACTTCCCTTACATTTAAAACAACTAATATCTACTTCAACAGATGGTTCTGTAAACTGATAATAACTTGGTCTAAAACGAGTTACACAATCTTCACCAAATAATTTTTTTACTATTTCATCAATTGTACCTTTTAAATCAGATAATGAAATATCTTTATCAACAAGTAATCCTTCTATTTGCATAAATTGATGAGAATGAGTAGCATCATCGTCATCTCTTCGATAAGTTTTACCTGGACAAATCATTCTTATAGGATTTTTCCCTTCATTTTCAAGCATTACCCGAGCCTGAACAGGAGATGTTTGACTACGCAAAAGTATTTCTTCATCTTTTATATAAAAAGTATCTTGAGCATCTCTTGCTGGATGTCCTTTAGGAATATTTAAAAGTTCAAAATTATATTTATCTTCTTCAATTTCAGGACCATCAACTACATCATATCCCATAGAAATTAAAAGTTCTTCTATTTCTTCCACAATTCTTTCTAGTATGTTAGAAACACCCATAGGAATTTTAGTAGCTGGTAAAGTTATATCAATACTTTCATTTTTCAATTTATCATTTAGGATATCTTCATTAATTTTATTTTCTTTTTCATTAATTATATCCGTAGCTTTCATTTTTAAATCGTTTAATTTTTTACCAAATTCTTTTTTCTCTTCTACTGGTAAAGTTTTGATTATGGAAGATAAACTTCCTATTTTACCTTTTTTTCCTAAATATTCAATTTTTAAATTATTTACTTCATTAATATTTTTTACATCAGCTATTTGTTTTTCTAACTCACTTAAAATATTTTCTAAATTATCCATTTATATTCCTCCTTAAAATTTAAAAAAACACATCCTATAAGGACGTGTGTCTACGTGGTACCACCTTAATTTATGTATATAAATATACACCTTAATGACTATAACGCGTCACCGTTATAAATTTTGTTTATAAAGCTCCTAAGACGAATTCATAAGATATTATTATCTATTTCCACCAACCATAGACTCTCTTTAAATAAATCTCTTATTACTACTTCTTAATCATGGCCTTTTTTTATAAAATCATTATAACATAACTTAAATTATTTGCCAATAATTTTATTTACTCTTTATTTTCTATTTAAAGATTTTATTTTTTTATTAATATTATGATAATCCGAAACAATATTATTGAAATTTTCAAAAAGTTTATAATCTTTTTTAAAAATTTTAGTACTTTTAAATATTTCTTGATATTCATTAAAAGTTATAGGAAAACCATGTTCAAATATTACTTCAAATGGTAAATTTTGAAAATTAAAATTTTCAGGTGGGAACAAACTATATTTAAGAGTTTTTTCAAATGGTGAAATAATTTTATTACCTTTTTTTTCATAACCTGTATAATAAATTAATGACATATGACTTATTAATTTTTTTATATAATTATAATCAATTTCATCTTTGAAAAAATTATTATCATAAATTCCCATTAATTCTTTTAAAGATTCTATATAAGCATTTCTTTCATAAAAATAATCAGCATGATATGTATGATAGTTTCTTCGTCTTATAAATGTTTTTATTTTTGAAAAATTTTGAGAATCAAAATTATAAAAACGATAATATATAGAATTAATTTGACTATATTCTGATTTATTATTCAATGCACATAAATTTTGTTTAACATGTGAACATTCATGTAAATACGCAAATATTAAAAGAAAATTTTGAGTTATAAAATCATTTTTATTTTGTAAATGATGATATTTATCATTATCTTTTAAGTTTAAATCTTTTTTTAAATATTTACATGTCCAAATAATCATTTCTTCAATTAACTTATTATTTTCATATATTATATTTTCAATAGTTGTTTTCATAGGACATTTAATATGATTATCTTTTATCATAGAAATGCAATTATCAAAATAATCATCATTATTAACAATTTCACTTAATTTATTTAAAAATTTTTGATCCCATTTTTTAATACCATAAGAATCAATTAAATTCCTAATTTCATTTTTTGTTTCTTCATTTAACATTTTTTACCCCCAAAAAATATTGGCAAAACAAAAGAAAATTGATTTACCTTCCTTTTAATTTTTCAATTAAATATAATATTTCTTCTTTAAAATTATAATAACCTCATTAGCAGATAAAATTTTCTCTCGATGTATTTGATTTTTTTATATATACTAGTATATTTTTATTTTTTTGTCAATTATTTCATTTCTGATTTAAAGATTTTATCTTTTTATTAATATTATGATAATCCTGATCAACATTTTTGAAATTTTCAAAACGTTTATAATAATTATTTTGAAAAATTTTAGTACTTTTAAATATTTCTTGATATTCGTTAAAAGTTATAGGAAAACCGTGTTCAAATATTATTTCAAATGGTAAATTTTGAAAATTAAAATTTTCCGGTGGAAAAAAACAATATTTAAGAGTTTTTTCAAATGGTGAAATAATTTTATTCCCTTTTTTTTCATAACCTTTATAATAAGCTAATGACAAATAACTTATTAATTTTTTTATATAATTAATATCAATAGCATCTTTGAAAAAATTATTATCATAAATCGCCATTAATTCTTTTAAAGATTCTATATCAGCATTTCTTTCATAAAAATAATCATCATGATGATTATGATAGTTTCTTTGTCGTATAATCCTTTTTATTTTTGAAAAATATTGGTCATCAAAAATACTACGGTACTCCAAAACTCTAAATCGATAATATATAGAATTAATTTGATCATATTCAGATTTATCCTTATAAGCATATAAACTTTGTTTAACATGTGAACACTCATGTAAATATAAAAATATTAAAAGAAAATTTTGAGTTATAAAATCACTTTTATTTTGTAAATGATGATTTTTATCATTATATTTTAAATTTAAATTTTTTTTTAAACTTTTACATGTACAAACGATAAATTTTTCAATTAAATTACTATTTTCATATATTGTATTTCTATAATCTGTTTCCATAGGACATTTAATATGATTATCTTTTATTATAGAAATACAATTATCAAAATAATCATCATTATTAACAATTTCACTTATTTTATCTAAAAAATTTTGATCCCATTTTTTAATACCATAAGAATCAATTAAATTCCTAATTTCATTTTTTGTTTCTTCATTTAACATTTTTTACCCCCAAAAAATATTGGCAAAATAAAGAAATTTAATTTACCTTCCTTTTAATTTTTTCAATTAAATTTAATATTTCTTTTTTAGAATTATAATATTCATCATTAAACTGTGAGTTATCATTGATTTGTGATTTTTTTTCTTTTTTCAAATAAATTAATCCCATTTTGAATTATATCTAATTTGGATTTATCATAATCATTATTAAAAAATATTTATTTTATAAATAGCTATGTTAATATAATATTGTTTTTTTGTCAAATAAAATTATTTTAAATAATAATTAAAATAGTATTTTGCTGTATAACTAATATATAAAAATAATACTAAGTTTTTATATATCTAATTCTGTTATTTTGCCAATATTTGAATATTTTAAGTTATATTCTATATTATCATATAAAATATTAATTTCTTTAATAACATCTTTTGATGCCAATAATGAAATTTCAATGTTTTTGTCTTCATATGTAAATTCATAGGAATACTCTTTTAATTTTTTATTTTGATTTATCAAAGTAGATTTATCTTTAATAAGATTTAAGATAAATTCACTATCCATCATATTAATATTAAACCCATCATATAAATTATTTATTTCGATTTTTTCACCCATTTTTAGTTGATAATAGGCAACATCATTAACATAATATTTTATTGTTTCTATTTCATTTTCTTTAGTACCAACTTCTTCTTTTTTTAGTTTTTCTCCACTATAAACTGTCTTTTTGGCATCTTTAGTTATTGTATAGGTATATTTATAATTATTTTTAAGTAAATTATCTTTCATTTCTTGAATCGTAGGAGCGGCATCTTCTACAATTTTAGTATCTTTTATTATCTTATTCATAGAAGAAGCAATATTAACAAATATTATTACTAAAATAATAAAGATTAAATAAATAGATAATTTTATAATTGCTCTACCTCTTTCAGTTTTCCACATTTTTTTTATGATATTATCATCATTCTTTTTCATTATTGAACCTCTTTTCCAATTAATGTTTCTTTTTTTATTCCATTTAAATAATCTCTAACTAACATTTCTTTTTTACCAGCGGGTTTAATTTTCGTAATTTTTATAATTCCATCATCACAACTAATATTTATACTATCTTTACTAATAGAATCAATAACTGAAATATTTTTAGTTTTACATATTTCATAAGTACATTCTAAAACTTTTATTTCTTCTCCATTTACAATCATAAATGATAAAGGATTGGGATAAAGTCCTCGTACTCTATTAAAAATTTCTCGAGCTTTTTTATGAAAGTCTAAATGTTCATCTTCTCTTTTTATAATTTTAGCATATGTGGCAAATTCATCATCTTGTTTTAATCTGAAATTAGTATTATCCATTATTTTTGGTAAAGTATTAATTAATAAAGAAGCTCCCATCGCAGATAATTTATCATGTAAAATTCCCATATTCATATCATCAGTTATTTCGATTTCTTCACTGGCAATAATATCACCCGTATCCATTTTTTCATCCATATACATAATAGTTATGCCCGTTTTTTTATAACCATCTATTATAGCATGATGAATAGGTGCCCCACCTCTTAGTTCAGGAAGTAAAGAAGCATGAACATTAATACAACCAAGCTCTGGTAAATCCAATATTTTTTTAGGTATTATTTGCCCATAAGCACATGTAATTATAATATCAAAATCAATTTTTTTGATATCTTCATAAATATCTTTTATTTTGACTGGTTGTAATAATTTTATATTATTATTTACGGCCACTTTTTTAATAGGAGAAAATTCTATTTTATGTTTTCTACCCACTACTTTATCTGGTTGAGATATAACTGCAACGACATCACAATTTTCTATCAAACTATTTAAAACATTAACACTAAATTCTGGTGTTCCCATAAATAATACCTTTAAGTTTTTCATTTACTTTCCTCCTTAATTAGCTTTTTTATAAGACCAAACTGAGCCTGAATATTGATTACCATTTTTTTGATACCAAAAATTATATACTGCTTTATAAGCACTTTCTACTGATGTATATGTTTTATTATTAAAAACATTTCCTGGATCTAAAACAGTTACATTCCCTGCTGAATCTCCAGCTAATACAATAAAATGATATGGTACTAAACAAATAAGCATTTCACCTTTTTTTAATTTATTACCCATCTTTTTCAATGTTTTAGCTGAAGGATAACCTGTACCACCATTAATATTGGTTGTTTTTAAGTTATAATGCGCCTGTAAATTTTTGGATTTAGCTTTTGTAGTATCAAAGAAATCTTCTCCCATAGCACCACCATAATGACCATTATTACACAACCATTCCATAACATCGCTAGGTGTAACATTTGGTTTAGATAAATTAGCAATAACCATCGTCAAAGCAAATGCTCCACATCCGACACTACACGGATCACTATTACAAAAAGCTCCAGTTCCTTTATACTCAGCAGAACATTGATTATAATAAGTATAATTACCTACTTTGGATGATGTTACACCACTTGATGAAGACTCATCACCTTTACTATCATATTTTGGTCTATCAGATACTTTAATTTTACATTTTGCTTTGATGGAAGGATCATTTTTTAGTGATACCGTAATAGTAACATTACCTTTCTTTTTAGCAGTAATATAACCAAGTTGATCAACACTAACAATACTTTTTTTATTTGTTTTCCATTTAATAGAAGTATTATTAGCATCAGCAGGTGTAAATATAGGATATAATTTTTGAAAATCACCTTGTGTTAATTCTAAACTACCAGATTTACAATTATCAATTTTTATCTCTTTTACTTTTATTTCACATTTTTCTATCTTTGATAAATCACAATTAAAAGGTTTAAATAAACAACTTGCACAATCTTGAATTTTTTGAAAACTATATATTGAATCAATTACAAAATAAATAATTGTTGGCGCAAAAAAGATTAATAGCCCAGCAACTATTCTTTTTATAATAGAAAAAATAGATTTTTTAAACTCTTCATCTGGTGAGGGAGCTGTAATAGCTTTAAATAGGTCAATTGTTGCCATTACAATTATTAATAAAGGAATAACTATTTTTAGAAAAAATAATAAATATCCAAAATATTTAAATGTTTTTTTAACACCAATATCGGTGCAAAAATCATTTACACCACAATTACTAGTAGTTTTTAAAAAATTAATCATAATATCACCATATAAATTAATTATAGCAAATAATTTTAAGTATATAAAGGGTCAATATCTATTTCTATTGATACATTTTTAATATTTAAAAATATTTCATCTAATTTTTTTAAAGTGTTTTTTATTATTTCTTCATCTTTATATTTTAATAATATTTGAAAGCGATATTGATTATTAGTTCGAAATAATGATGCTGGTGATGGTCCTAAAATAATTACATTAGATAAATTACTTTTTAAAAATTTAGAAGTCTTAATAGCATTGTTTAAAGCTAAATTATAGTCTGTACTTTTAATTTTTATTAATGTTAAATAAACATATGGTGGATACTTTAAAGTTTTTCTTATTTTCATTTCTTCTTTAAAAAAATTAATATAATCATTTTTTAAAACATTTAAGATGGCATAGTTATCTTTATTATATGTTTGAATTATTACCTCTCCAATTTTATCTTTTCTTCCCGCTCTTCCAGATGCTTGCAAAAGTTGCGAAAATGTTCTTTCTCCACTTCGAAAATCAGGAATATTTAATGAAGTATCGGCATTAATAATGCCAACTAAAGTAACAAGAGGAAAATCAAATCCTTTGGTTATCATCTGTGTTCCCAGTAAAATATCATATTTATAATTAGCAAAATCATTTATAATATTGGCCGTCGCATTTTTTCTACGAGTTGTATCAACATCCATTCTTACTACTCTGGCCATTGGAAATTTCTTTTTAATTTCCATTTCTAGTTTTTCTGTACCTAAACCTAAATAACTTAAAGCATCTTCATGACATTTAGGACATATACTATCTAATTTCTTATTATATTCACAGTAGTGACAACGCAAACTATTAGATGTTTTATGATATGTAAGGGTTATATCACAATTAGGACATTTATATGTATAACCACAATTTTGACAAGTTACAAATGTAGAATAACCCCGTCTATTTAAAAGAAGAATTATTTGTTCTTTTTTATTTAATTTTTCTAAAATTTTATTAGATAATTTTTCGCTAAATATTAAATTTCTTTTTTTAGCCTCTTTTTGCATATCAACAATTTCAACTTTAGGTAAAACAGATGTACCTATGCGATTTTTTAAAGTTAATAATTTATAAACTCCTTTATAAGCTCTGGCTGCTGATTCTAATGAGGGGGTTGCTGATGCTAATAATAAAGGAATATTATTTAAATGAGCTCGATATTTAGCAATGTCTATAGCATTATATCTAGGATTAGAATCTTGTTTATAATTTTCAGAATGTTCCTCATCAATGATAATAATTCCCAAATTTATAAGAGGCGCAAAAATAGCACTTCTAGTTCCGACAACTAAATTTACTTCTTTTCTTAATATTTTTTGATATTCATTATATTTTTCACTGTTAGAAAGACCGCTGTGAAGAACAGCAACATCACCACCAAATACTTTATAACATCTATCTAAAATTTGGGTAGTTAAACTAATTTCTGGTACTAATAAAATAGCTGTTTTACCTAAATTAATTACATCTTTAATTAATTTAAAATAAATTTCTGTCTTCCCACTTCCGGTTACGCCATGTAATAAAAAAACTTTTTCTTTATTAAAATCATTTTTTATATTTAAATAGACATTTTCTTGTTCTTTAGTTAATTTAACATCATTTTTTAGTTCATTTTTTATATTAATTCTATATACTTCTTCTTTTTCAATTTTAACTAATTCTTTTTTTAACAATGTATTTAAGGAACTGGAATTAATTTCTTCTTTTTTAACTTTTTTATCTTTCATTAATCTTTTTAAAATAGCAATTTGTTTTGCATATCTTTGATTATTGTTTATATAATCTTTTATAAATTTTTCATCATTATTTAAAATAACATAAGAAATATATTTAGAATAATCTTTATTTTTATCTATTTTAAAAGAGGATGGAAGCATTGTTTGAAAAGCTGTCGTTAGTGAACACAAAGTTTTATCTTTCAAATATATTCCCACTTTAATTAATTCTTCATTTAAAATAAGTTCAGAATCAATAATATCGATAATTTCTCTAATATTAGCTAAATTACTATCATTTTTTATATTTAAAACAAAACCATTTATAGTATTTTTACCAAAGGGCACCTTTACTTTCATCCCTGGTTTAATATTCAATCTACTAGGAATTTTATATGTAAAAGTTTTATCGATATGTTTAGAATTATATTCTATTATGACTTCGGCATACATATAATCATTCCTTTCAACTATATTATAACAAAAAAAATAAAAGTTGTTGATAAAACCACTTTTATTTTCTATTTAATTTATATCTTTCTTTAGGATCAAGAATTTTTTTACGAAGTCTAATAGCATCTGGTGTTATTTCAATATATTCGTCATTTTCAATAAATTCTAATGCTTCTTCTAAAGTAAAAGTACGAGGTTTATTTAACACAATTGCTTCATCAGCACTGGAAGATCTTGTATTAGTTAAATTTTTATTTTTACAAGGATTAACATCTAAGTCATTCTCGCGGTTATTAATTCCAACAATCATACCAATATAAACATCAGTTGATGGCTCAACTAATAATTCTCCCCGATCACTTAAATTAAATAAAGAATAACCATAAGTTGTACCATCGACCATAGATACTAAAACGCCATTTTTTCGACCACTAATTTCTCCAGCATAAGGTTTATAAGAATCAAAACTTCTAACCATAATACCTTCACCTTTGGTATTAGTTATAAAAGAATTTCGATAACCAATTAAGCCTCTAGTTGGTGCTAAAAACTCTAATTTAGTATATCCTTCTTCATCATTTGAGACAGATTGTAACATCGCTTTTCGATCATTTAAATCACTAATAATTGTTCCAGAAAATTCATCTGGAGTATTAATAATTACTTTTTCAAATGGTTCGCATTTTGTTCCATCTATTTCTTTAAAAATAACTTCAGGTTTAGATACATTTAATTCATAACCTTCTCTTCGCATATTTTCCAGTAAAATAGATAAATGAAGTTCTCCTCTTCCCGAAACTTTAAAACCATCATTACTTTCTAATTCTTCAACTTCTAAACCGACATTTGTCCAAAGTTCTCTTTCTAATCTTTCTTTTATATGTCTGGAAGTTAAAAATTTTGATTGTTTACATTTTCCAGCAAATGGCGATGAATTAACCATAAAATTCATAGATAGAGTTGGTTTCTCAATTTCAATTGGCGGAAGAGGATCGTATGTTCCATTTTCACAAATAGTATCTCCAATTGATATTTCGTTACAACCAGCAACAGTTACTAAATCACCATAATAAGCTTCTTTTACTTCAAGTCGTTTAATACCTTCATTAATAAATAACTTAGTTACTTTGAATGATGCTTTTTCACCATTATTTCTACTTAGGGAAACTAATTCTCCAGATTTAATTTTACCCTTATTTACTCTTCCAATTCCCAATCTACCAATATAATCATCATAATCTAAATTAGAAATTTGTAATTGCAATTTATCTTCAACGGAACCTTCAAAAGGTTTTACTTCTTTTATAATTGTTTCAAGAAGTGGTGATATATCTTTTCCTTCTTGATTTAAATCAGTTGTACAAATACCTTGTTTAGCAATACCATAAATAATTTTAAAATCCAATTGTTCATCAGTTGCACCAAGTTCTAAAAATAAATCAAAACACATATCTACAACTTCTTGAGGACGAGCATCTTTTTTATCAATTTTATTAATAAATAAAATAGGTTTTAAATTATTTTTTAAAGCTTCTTTTAAAACAAATCTTGTCTGGGGCATGGGTCCTTCGGCTGAATCTACTAATAAAATAACACTGTCTACAGTTTTAATAATACGCTCAATTTCCGATGAAAAATCTGCATGACCTGGAGTATCTACAATATTAATTTTATAATCTTTATATTCAATGGCACAATTTTTAGCGGTAATTGTTATTCCTCTTTCTCTTTCTAAAGTATTAGAGTCCATAACACAGTCTACTACTTGTTCATTTTCTCTAAATACACCATTTTGTTTAAGTAAAGCATCTACTAAAGTTGATTTTCCCGCATCAACATGCGCCACAACAGCAATATTTATTATTTTTTTCATACTTATACCTCTATTCTTTTCGCACTTAAAAAGAATACTACAAAAGTATTCTTTTTTCAAGTATTTGTTTTATTTTATAACATTCTATTACTTTTTTCATAACTTGAAGAAATACTTAATGAACTATTTTTATTTTTTACATTAACATTCAAAATAGTATCGGGTTCCAATGCCGATAAAACATCTTCGACATATCTATAATTACCATAATTTTGATCTCTATAAGAAAGCCAACCATAATCATTATAATCAGAAATTATCTGTTCTTTGGTTTTTCCTGTATCATTTGCATACATAGTTAACATTTCATCTACTTTATTTTCCCCGTAATTATACGCTTGTAGGGCCATAACAATATTTCCATCAAAATGTTCTAAAAATCCAGCCATCATTATAGTTCCACAACGAATATTTTCTTCATCATTTTGAATATTTTCTAATTTTACTTCATAAAAATCATTTTGTTGCGTGATAGTATTATAGGCATGTTTTACTTCACCCAAATTAATATTTTGAATTTGACATAAACCAATAGAGCCTAACTCATTAAATTCTCTACTTGGTATTCCCAAACTTTCTTGGGTAATAATTGCCGCCATTAAATTGGGATCTACCCCATAAGTAGTAGCATAATTATTAATAATATTTCCATAATTTGCTAAAACATTTTGATATATTTTATTTTTTTCTTCATCAAAGACATTTTCAAAGATGGGATTTTCTTGCGTTAAAATTTCTTGATTATCCACAATTATTGGAGCATTTTCTAAAGGTAAATTATCATAAAATTCATATAAATTTTTATCTTTTAGTTTTTCTTCAGCTTCAATGGTTTCTCTATCTTTTGTTTGTCCTTCTGTTAATGTTTCTTTAGTTTCACTAATAGAAATATTTGTTTGATATTCACTAATATTACTAATTGATTTAGTTAACGCTTTAGCAGCTGTAATTAAAGATGTTGAGGCTGTAATAACTAAAATAACTTTTTGAGCACTAGATAAATTTGATTTTTTATTAGACTTTTTAGTTTCATTTTCTATTGCATCATTTTCTTTCTTATTCAAAAATTCTTTTACTGGAATAATTTTAGCATTTATTATTCCTTTAGATAAATCATTAATTTCAAAAAATGATAAAATTCTAGGAGTTGGTTCAATACATACTTCAACATCCTTAGATTCAAAATCTAAAATTAGATTTTGGTTATTTTCTTTTCCATAAACAATATTTTTTAAATATAAATCTAAATCTTCTAATGACAATTCTTTAAATGGTTTCTTTTTTCCATACATGAGAAAATCACTATCTTTTGTATTTAGAAATAAATCAAAATTTCCTTGATATATTAAAGGTAATACATCATTAAAGGATTTTAATTTATATAATGTATCAGCAAACATTTTCTCAACTCTTGGGCCATCTTTTTCATTAACTAAATATCTAACTTCTAATTGTTTAGCATTATTTTCATAAAAATAAAAGTATTTTTTCATTTTATCACCTTATTATCTAGTATAATCTACATTAATTATATCATATTCATTTTATTATTTAGTACAATTCCCTAATAAAATGTAAATTATTTGTCAAAAGATAGGATTGTCTTTAGGGTTTTTTTTTGCTATAATTTTTATGGTGATAATTATGATTTATTTAGATTATTCTGCTACTACTCCTGTCCTTCACGAAGTTTTAGATTCATATTTAAAAACTAGTAAAAATTTTATTGGTAATGTTAATTCTTTGCATAGTTTAGGAACAAAATCAAAAGAATTAATGATTAGTGCCAAAAAACAAATGGCTGATCTTTTAAATATAGAAACTAAAGATTTTATCTTTACTTCAGGAGCAACTGAAGCCAATAATATTGCTTTAATTTCTTCCATTAAAGCCTTAAATAAAACAGGTGAAATTATTGTTTCTAAATTAGAACATCCAAGTATTTATGAAATATGTAAATATTTAGAAAGTTTAGGAAATAAAATTATTTATGTTAATAATACAGTTGAAGGGGTAATAGATTTTGATGATTTAAAAAACAAAGTGAATAATAATACCATATTAGTATCAATATGTGCGGTTAATTCGGAAATGGGAATTAGACAACCTTTAAAAACAATTAGACAAATTATTAAAAAAGAAAATAAAAATACTATTTTTCACAGTGACTTTACTCAAGCTTTAGGAAAGGTTCCTGTAAATTTTAATGATGTCGATTTAGGTACAGCAACTGCTCATAAAATTTATGGTCCAAAAGGTATTGGAATGCTTTATAAAAAAGAAAATATTAAATTAACTCCTATGTTATATGGAAGTGATAATTTTGATAATTTAGTACCAGGAACTCCTCCTCTTCCATTAATAGTATCTTTTTCCAAAGCTTTAAGACTTGCCTTAAAAGACTTAACTAAAAAAGAAGAATATGTGAAAAAACTTAATGATAAAATAGTTTCTCATTTATATAATTATAATGATATTAAAATAAATCAAACAAAATATTCAATACCACATATATTAAATATTAGTTTGTTTTCTATAAAATCGGAAACTTTTGTTCATGCATTAGAAGAAAAAGATGTATATATATCAACTACTACTGCTTGTACTAAAGGCAATGAAAGTAAAGCAGTCTTAGCAGTTTATAACGATACTAAAAGAGCGGCATCAACATTAAGAATATCTTTATCTTATCTAACTACGAATGAAGAAGTAAAAAAATTCCTAATTTATTTTGATGAAGTTTATAATAAATTAAATGAACTAAAAAAATGACTTGCAATTAAGTCATTTTTTAATTTTCTTTGTTTGTAATTTTATTTAAAATCATATCGATAAAATCAGCAATTTTTAAAGTTGTAGTTTCATTACTTCCAAATTTACGATAACTAATTTCCTGATTTTCTTTTTCTTTGTCACCCAAAATTAGAGTATAAGGAATTTTTCTTGTTTGACTCTCGCGCATTTTATAACCAAGTTTTTCCTCACGACTATCAAGTTCTACTCTAATATTTTTATCATTAAGTAATTTAAAAATTTCCTCGGCATACTCTAAATGATAAGTATTGTTAACAGGAATAATATTTACTTGAATAGGTGAAAGCCAAACTGGAAATGCTCCTTTAGTTTCTTCAATTAAAAATGCTGTAAATCTATCGAATGTTCCAAATATAGCTCGATGTAAAACTACTGGTGTTTGTTTTTGACCATTATTATCTATATAAGTTAATTCAAATTTTCTTGGAAGTAAAAAGTCTAATTGACAAGTTGATAATGTAACATCTGGTCCTACTGCTGGTTTAACTTCAACATCTAATTTTGGACCATAAAAGGCTGCTTCACCAATTGCTTCAAAATAATCAATATTTAATTCATTTAAAACTTCTCTTAATTTTGCTTCCGCTTCATTCCACATCTTATCGTCATCAAAATATTTTTCTTTATCACTTGGATCTCTTAAAGATAATCTAAATTTATAATTTTTTAAGCCAAAATCTTCATAAACATCTAAAATTAATTTAACAACTTTTTTAAATTCGTCGCCAATTTGTTCAGGAGTTACAAATAAATGTGCATCATTTTGACACATACATCTGACTCTTTCTAAACCTTTTACTGCTCCTGATGCTTCATATCGAAAGTCAGTAGCAAATTCTCCTATTCTTACCGGCAAATCTCGATAAGAGTGCAATTTATTTTTGTAAACTAACATATGATGAGGACAATTCATAGGTCTTAAAACAAATTCTTCATCATCCACTTTCATTTCCGGAAACATATTTTCTTTGTAATGATCCCAATGCCCAGATGTTTTATATAAATTAGTTGTTCCAACGCAAGGTGTATACACATGTTTATAACCTAATTTTTGTTCTTTTTCATAGATATAATTTTCTAGTTGTTTTCGAATAATTGCCCCATTTGGTAACCATAAAGGCATTCCGGACCCAACCAGTTCATGAGTCATAAATAATTCTTGATCTTTACCAATTTTTCGATGATCTCTTTGTTTTCTTTCTTCTAGTTCTTGTAAATAGTTTTGTAAATCTTCATCATTTTCAAAACATACACCATATATTCTTTGAAGCATTTTATTTTTGGCATCATTTTTCCAATAAGCACCACTAAACTTAAGTAATTTAAAATGTTTTAATAACTTAACTGTTTCAACATGGGGACCACGACATAAATCAGTAAAATCTCCTTGAGTATAACAAGATATAACCTGTTCATTTTCATCCATACGCGATATTAAATCTAATTTATATTCATCATCTTTAAATTTTTCTAAAGCTTCCTTTTTAGTAAGTTCATGACGAACTATTCTCTTTCCATCTTTAGCTATTTTTTTCATTTCTTTTTCTATTTTAGGTAAATCTTCGTCTTTAATAACTTTATCTCCTAAATCGATGTCATAATAAAATCCTTCTTCAATTACTGGTCCGACCCAAAATTTAGCTTGCGGATATAAATGTTTTACCGCTTGAGCAAGCAAATGGGCACATGAATGATTTAAAGTATTTAATTTTTTATCTTCTTTTATATTAATCATAATATTCTCCTTTTCTATTTTTATGTTGTTTTCGATATTGTAACTCTCTTTTTATATTTCTTATTGTATTATCAAAAACTCCACTGGATTTTCTTTGATCATTAAGCAATTTTTTTCTTAAAGAAACAAGTTCATATAATCTCATTTGTTTTAATTCATTTCTACTTATATTAATATATTGACTAACATCATTAAAATTATCCATATATGAATTATTAGAATCTTCTTCATAACATATATTATCTAATAATGATCTTTCAATTTTATAATATATTATTTCTTTATTAGAATCAATGACTTTAATAATTTTGCCACAAGCCAAATCTTCATAAAAATTTTCATCTTCCTTATTGGCAACTTCTAAACCATCGTAGTGATTAATAACATCTTTATGAAGCATAAATCTGGTTTTATCACCACATATTCCATAAAATTGGTTTAAAAATTTCATTATGGTAATGCAATTACTTTTCATACTACTCCTTTAAAAAACAAAACACTCCTTTAATATAGGAGTGTTAATAACACGGTACCATCCCATGGTTTATCTTAATTAATATAACGGTTTTAACCGAAGGATTATTAATCCCCTAATCATAGGTAGTAATCAATATTATAAATTATTAGTTTTCACCAACCACTAACTCTCTTTAAATTTAAAAATATTAATCTTGTCCTAATCAAATATTTACATTACTATTTTAACATTTTATTTTTTTCTCGTCAATTTCTTCTATTAAAACTAATCATTTCCATATCGACCATTAATTGTTTAATTCTTTCTATTATTCTTCTCGCTTTAACAACATCACTTTTAAAATTAGAAAAAGATAAATGTTCTTCTAACTCTTCCATATTTAAATTTGAAGTTATAAAAGTAGATAATTTATTATCCATTCGGTATTGTAAAATATTACCAAGAATTTCATCTCTCCCCCAGGAAGTTATACTTTCTGCTCCTAAATCATCAATTACTAAAACATCTGTATTAATAATTTCACTAAAGAGTTCATTAAATGTATTTTCTTCCATGGCCTTTTTTAAATTGGTTAACATCGTTTGAAAATACATCATGTAAACATCTACATCTTTTTTCTTTAATTCATTAATCATACAGGCAATTAAATAAGATTTACCACAACCAAAATTTCCATGTAAGAATAAACCTTTTTGATAACCTTTATTATAATTATCTAAAAAATTTTTTAAAAATTTAATGACTTTAGCTCTTTTTTTATCAGAAATATCCACATCTTTAAAAGAAGCATTTAATATTTCTTTAGGAAATGTATTTCTTTTTTCTTCCTCTTCTTTTTTCTTTAATATATTTTTCTTTTTATAACTACATGCTCGATATTCAAAAGTTAATTTATCATTTAAAACTTTAGGATAATAGACAAAACCTGTAACAGAATTTTTACAAGCTGATAAAGATTTACAATTTTTACAATTTTGAAGTTCACAATTAGTTTTTTCTAATTTTGAAGTATAATTACAAGCTAATTTATCAGAAATGTTTAATTTATTTAAAAGCGCAACAAAATTTTTATCTTTTTTAGCTTCCGCTAATTCTTTTATTAAATTAGCTTGGATAGTTTTATCATCAATTTTATATAATTTTTTATATTTTTCCATTATATCACCTATAATCTTTTAATAATTCTTCCATTTCTTTTATTTCTTCGTCAGAGGCTTCTTCTTTTTCAATTTCACTATCAAACCATACAGGTTTTTTAGTAACAGTTTTTTTAGTATTTAATTTTTTATTAATTTTTTTATGTTCTTTTTCAGCTACTTCCATAGCATCAGCAGCCGTTTCTAAACCTAATCTTTTCCATTGACCAGCAATTGTCTCTACATAAGCAGTAGATAATTTATTATTATTTATTTTTAAAACATAATCTATTAATACATTAACTACGGCTGGTTTAAGATCAAGATCGATAACTAAAGTTTCTAAAAGTTTTTTATCTCTATTAGTAGGAAGAGCACCTTTATATTTATTTTTTAAAAAATCATATGGTGAAGTATTTTCAAAAACATATAATATTTTTCCTCTTTTAGTTTCATCACCATCAGGATTTTTTAAATATTCTGGTTGTTTTCGATAAATTAAAGTTGGCAAAGATGATGAGTTATTATATTGATAATAATTACGAGCACTTTTTCTTAACGCTTCTTTATTAATTATACCATTTTCATTTAAAACTGTACGAATTAATTCACTCATTTTTAATGAATCTAAATTATATACAAAAGCTAAATTATTAATAAGTTCTTTAGTTTTTTTATTAAAAGTCTTATCATTAATTACTCCTTTAGGTAAAGAAGAAATAATTAAATCAAAATCCAACCCTTTTTTAATATTGATTTTAGAAACATTTTTTTCTTTAATACCATTACTATCAAAATTAATATTACTACTTGATTTAAAAGTGCTATCTAATGTCTTGCTTATATCTTCATAATCTTTTAAATTAATACTTACATTTTTATATAATTTTTTTAAATTTTCATATTCAATTTTACCAATATTATTATAAAGTACTACATTTAATATCGGATGATTAAAAAATTCATAACTGCTTAAAGGAGAATATAATTCATAAACATAATTATTAATTGGTCCTTTTTTTAAATATGTTTTTATTAATCCAACTGACTCCAAAACTTCGCGAGCCATTTTTATTTCATCTAAGCTTATTTTTAATATAGTCATTAAATGATGATGTGTAAAATCTTTAGAAATAATTTCTAATTTATCTAAATCACGCCATAAAGTTAAATAAAGGCTTACCGCTGTATGTCCAATTATTGGTTGATATAAACTTATCAAATTATCTTTATCAACTTTAGTTAAAACAGTTTTATTATAAACTGTATATATATCAGCTGGTAAAAGTGTAATAGTTTTCATGTTACCACATCCTCATTACTAATAATTATTATAATGTAAATAAACTTTTAAAACAAGAAAAAAAGCACTAATGTGCTTAAATTTCTATTCATTTTCTAAAGAATTGATTGTATCTTCTAATTCTGTATTTTGATCTAACTCTGTTTCTTCTACTTTTTCTTCTTCAGTATTAGTTTCACATTCATCAATTTCTTCTTTAATTTCTTCTTTTGGTTCTTCCATATCTTTATTAGATTTTAAAGATATAATCTCATTTCCAAAATTTGTTTCTAGATTTATTGCAGACATACTTGATGGACTAGGATTATTATAAGTAACTATAAAAGTATATTCTTTTTTAATTCCTTGATTTTCAACTACAATTTCAAATTTATTTTGTCCTTCATTTAATTGTATATCAGATATCTTATATTTATTTTGTTCTTTTTCTGCAGCTATTTCTTCATTATCTTTAATCAATTTCATATTAGATGTTTCATCTGTTAAAGTTAATTCAATTCCTATTGTGGTACCTTCAGCTGTTATTTCTTCTATTGTTCCATCTTCTTTTATAGTAACAGGTTTTGAATCTATCTTTAATTCATTTATACCAACTTTTGTAATATTTATAGTAAGTATTTGATTATTAACATTAATAGTTAATGTTTCATCAAGATCTTTTACACTTTTACTATAAGTAACTGTTCCTGCATTACTATCATTTTCATCTACTTTAACTATTACATCTTCAATATAAGAAGTTTCTTGATCACTTTGATTTATATTTTTATTATCAATTGATGTTTCTTTAATATTATTTGAATAAAATGATAATTCAAGTTTTTCATTTTGATCAATAATTAAACTATATTGACCTTTTTCTTGTTTTAATTGCTTATTTTCATTAGTAATTTGTAAATTTGCTATATTATTATTAACATCAAGCACTATAGTTTTTGTAGTTACTCTACCATCATTATCTGTAGCTTTATATGAAATTACAATTTTGTCTATGCTAGCAGTAATTTGGATATTTGGCTCGTTTGTAATATTCCATTGACTTCCATCAATCATGTATGCAACGATTAAAGTTTCTACAGTAACATTATTACCTTGGTAATCTTCAGCTGTTACATCATTTTTAAAATCATCTAAATTTACATTAGTAGTACTTAAATCAATACCATTTTGATATTGTTTAAGTAATGAATTAATTTCACTACCATAAGTTATTACTGGAGCAGGAATTTCTACTTTTGTTTCTTCAGTAGTTGCTACTGTTTGAACAACTTCTGGTTCTACATAAGCAATTTCTTCAGTTGTATCATCTTCTTTTTTTACTACTTCTTTTGTTTCTGGTTTCTTTTTATCCTTTAATTTTTTATCCTCTTTATTCCTTGTAAAATACCAAGTAACAATAATACCAATGGCAATAAGTAATATAATTGCTAAAACGATAAATATTGTTCTTTCTTCTCTTTCTGTTTGTTTGTCTTTTGACATTTTTACACCCTCCTAAATTTATTTATACATAAAGCAATCGTCATATCATCTACGATTCTTACAATTATAATTATATCATTATTTTTTTTCATTACAATAATTTATGTAAATAGTTTGTCAAAAAAAAGACAATTTTTTTTAACATGCCTCATCACAACTAGAATCAAGGATGTCTAAAATTGCCTTTTTATAAATTTCATATAACTCTTTTCTTTGATTTTTATCTAAAATATTATAAGGATCTTTTTGACTTTCAACTGTTGAGGTATGAATACTTACAACTTCACCATTTTTTATAAACATAACAGTTGGAGCATATATTCTTTTAATAGTATTATCTTCAAGCCCTTCATACACATCTAATTTATCGGAAAGTCGACTTACTAATTTATTATAATCTTCTTTTCCTTCTTTTACTGTTTTAATTTGACCATTTTCTTTCTTTAGTTCATTTCGATCATTTTTAATATCTAAATAATATAATTTATCTAATCCCGTAGATGATACTGCTTGTAAAAGAACAGGAACAGCATTTCTACACCATGGACATTCTTTGAAGCCAAAATAGATAACAGCAGTTTTTTTATTATCTAAAATACTATTAATTTCTTTATAAGAAGTATACTTAACAACATTATCATCACTAATTGATACTTCAGGATATTTTTGATTATTATCGTTTGTTTTGTTATTAAGATTTTCATAATCATTTTTAAATTTAGTAGCATCACTAACTTTAACTTCTTGATTTTTTTCCTTTTTTAAACTATTTTTGTTAATAATAGAAAATATTATTAAAAATATTACAGCTATTATTGCTAAACCAACAAAAATTAAAGTTAAATAATTAAATAAATTTTTTATTTCTAATTTTGGTTTATTTTTTTTATTTTCTTTTTTTATTTGTTTTTTCATATACTACTCTCCTCTTTATTATAGAATAAATCCCCAGTTTCTTCCATTTCTTTAGGTAAGGCAATATCCATATATTTTAAAATTGTCGGTGCGACATTACATAAAGTTCCATCAATTAATTTTACTTTTTTATCAGTTATTATAAAAGGAACTTTGGAACATGAATGGGTTGTTATTTTTACATTTTTATCATTTAGCATATAATCAGCATTTCCATGATCGGCTAGTAAAAATATTTTATAAAAATTATTTTTAGCTCCTTCCACAATTTCTCCTAAACATTTATCAACAGCTTCTACGGCCTTGATGGTTGCTTGCATATTACCAGTGTGTCCAACCATATCACAGTTTGCAAAGTTAACTAATATGAAATCATAATCTTTATCTAAACACTCTAATACTTTATCTTTTACCTCAAAAGCACTCATTTCTGGTTTTAAATCATATGTAGATACCTTAGGCGATGGTACTAAATATTTGTCACAACCAACTAAATCAAGATCTTTTTGTGCATCAAAGAAAAAGGTAACATGAGCATATTTTTCCGTTTCAGCAATTCTTGCTTGTGTTAAACCTAATTTAGATAGATATATGCCTAAAGGATTTTCGCTTAAATTTTCTTCAATTAAATAATGAGTTTTAATATTTTTAGAAATTTCATATAAAGATAAGATATAATTATCCATTCGCTTTTGAGGATAATTATGAAAATCTTTATTTGCAAATGACATTAAAATTTGTTTCGCTCTATCATTGCGGAAATTTAACCAAAATATACAATCACGATCTTCAATAACACCATTTTTATCGACAATAATTGGTGGTAAAAATTCATCAGTAATGCCCTTTTCATAATATTGTTTGATTGTATCATCTAAATTACGAGTACTCATACCTTTTCCGTAAGTAATTGCATCATAGTATAATTTAGTTCTATCCCATTTATTATCTCTATCCATTGCATAGTATCTTCCACATACAGTTGCTATTTTACCAATACCATGTTTTTCAATAGCATTATTAATATATTTAACAAATACAGGAGCTGATTTAGTATAAGTATCCCTACCATCAGTAATTAAATGTAAATATATTTTTTTCATATTAATTTTCTTTAATTTCGATAATATTTTTTCAAAAAAACGAATATCACTATGCACTCCACCATTAGATGCTAAACCAATTAAATGAATATTTGAATCATTATTTTTAGCATAATTTATCATTTCTTTAAAATTTTCATTTTCAAAAATTTCATCTGTTTTTAAATAATCAGTAACTTCTAAAAGTCTTTGCGTTAATTTATGTCCAGCCCCAATTGTAGAATGTCCAACTTCGCTATTTCCAAATTGACCATTGGGAAGACCAACCGCTTCTCCACTTGCTTCCAATAAAGAATGGGGATAACTACTATATAATTTATCGAAATTAGGAGTATGAGCATTTTTAATAGCATTACCATGTTCATCTTCTCTAATTCCAAAACCATCTAATACTATTGTCAGTACTTTTTTCATATTATCACCATAAATAAAGTATAACAAAAAAAACAAATTATGAAAAGTAATTTGTTTTTAGTTGTATTTTTATTGTTATCTTTTTAATCTTTTTTGATAAAAATTAATACTTTTTTCTATAGAATTATAATGATATTTATCTACATTTTTTAAAATCCACTCTATTTCTTCATTAGTTAACTTTAATCCTTGAATAATTCTCTTTATTTTATCAATATTATCTATTGATTTACAAATAATATGATAAATATCATTTCTATCTAAAAATTTTATTATTTTTAAATAATTAGTAATATAGTTATCATAATAACCATAATATACATCTTCTATTTTAATAATTTTTTTCTCAGATTTTAAAGACAAAACTTTAGCAACAGAAATATCTTCATTATGACCATCGAAATATCTTAGTGTATCTTCAAAATTAGTGCTAAAATAAAATCCATCTTTCGATTCATAAATTTTATCTTCTTCAAATTTTCTTCCATAACTATTAATATGATCTTTGTTAAAAGATTTGTATCCTTCCAGCAAATTTATCACCTTCATTTTGTATTTGTATTATATAACAAATAATTAAAAATGAATAGTCATAATGAATAAAATTCTTTTAGAAATTACCAAGAACCTCCGCCTCCGCCGCCGGAGCCACCTCCAGATGACCCGCCACCAGAAAAGCCACTTCCACTTGATGAATTAGTTGGACTAGAAGACATAACATTTTGAGCAGATGTCATAGTATTATTTATAAAGTTCTCAAATACTGTTATATTGAAATTATTAGGATTATCATACCAAGTAGGAGCCTGTAATGATATAGTTTCAAATTTTTTAATCCATTTATCAGAAACACCTAAAACATAAGTATAAGGAAGAATATTATAAAAATAAGATGGATCTTGCATAACCATAGCTTCTAAACGATCTTTTTCGGCAGTTTTTAAAAAATTTCTAAAGCCTCTTATTTTTCCTAACATTTCATTACCATATGGAGTTCTTTTTGGTAAATATTTATGACAAATAAGTAAGCCTAGTATACACCCTAATCCTACCAAATAACCTATTAAATATAATTTTTCTTGTAACAAAGCAGGTAATAGGAAAAAGATTCCAGGGAGTAAAGCAAATAAACCAGATATTATATAAAATATTTTTGTTATCACTAAAGAAGACTTTTTGTTAACGTGTGACATATTTGTTTCTCCACCTATTAATGCCAAAAATAAAAAAGTAAACCCAAAACTTGGAAATAATAAAACTAATATTAATTCATCAGTATTACCATATGATAATATAGGCGGTATCGTTATTATCAAGAAAGTTAAAAAAATCATTAATTTAATATAAGATGATTTACTTGCATTTTTTATTTCAAAAATTTTACTTTTTTTATCATTAATATTATCAATTATTGTTTCCATTGTAATATAAAATTTATCATATAAATCGGATGATGTGACTTCACTAATTCCTTCTGAAGTATCATTGCCCTCATGCATTTTATTTTTCAAATGACTTGATTTTGAGGAAGACTTATTTTTAAATAAGCCTTTTAAAAATAATTTTTCTTCTTTATTGTCACCATCATAGTCTTTTAATTTAATAATTTTAAAATCTTTCTTATTAGAAAATAAGCTTTTCTTTTCAGTTTCAACAATTTTTATATATTTTTTATTAGCAAGATAAATTAGTAATGAAGTAACATCAGTATTATTAGCATAACCTTTATATAAAAATCCTACTTCTAAACTATTTAGTCCTTCCGGTGGATAAAATTCTACAGTTTCAATAACTTGATTATCTTTACCATATTTATGCCATAACAAAATGGCAATCGCTAAAAACAATATTGGAACAAGATAAATTAAATAATCACCTATTTTTAAAGTATGTCCTGCTCCAACAAAATAACCTTCTTCTAATTCTGTTCTAACTGTTAAAGCTTCACCAGGCGATAATATTGCATCATAGCTTCCTTCAATAACTTTATCAGAAACATTATAAGTAATATTTTCATTATTAGTTGAGCCTTTTAGGCCTGATGAAAATCCTAATTTACTAGAATCAAATTCTTTGGGCATCGTTATTTTAAATGTTACATTTCCAATTACTGTATCCCATTCATCACCAATAATATTATAATATAGTTCATCATAGTCTTTAACTGGATCTTTTCCTATATCATAATTATAACTAATTTTATAGGCATGTTCTTTAGTTATTGTTTTATCTTCAGAACCAATCTGCAAACTATATTCTCCCATTGACTTTGATGCACTAGCCTCTTCACTTACTTTAACATTAGTGATTTTAGCTCTATTAGTTGAAGTAGTACCATCTAACCTTTTAATGGTATTTTTTAAAGGAATATTTCGATAAATACCATGTTTAGGTTGATTAAAATAAGCAACGATAGTTTCCGTAATATCAAAAGTATTATTTTCATTTACTTTAATATCTATATCATAACTATCAATTACATATTCATAAGAATTATATCTGCTATCTTGACTTGGTTTTATAGTTGTAGCAGAGACATTATCAGGATAAATAAATATAAAAGTAAAAATAATCACTAAAAAAGTAACTATTTTTTTTAATAATTTTTTCATATATTTCTCCAATTAAAATTCAACTTTAACATTTTCTCTTTCTTTTTCACTGGCTTCAAACATTTTTTGAACTTTAAAACCTAAAATTTTACCAACAATATTACTTGGAAACATTTGAAGTTTATCATTCATAATTCTAACTGAACCATTATAATATTTTCGAGAATTAGCAATGTCTTCTTCTACTTTAGCTAATTGATTACTTAAATCTTTAAAATTTTCATTAGCTTTAAGATTTGGATATGATTCCGATAATGCCATTAAATTATTTATACTTTGAGATAATTTATTATTAAGTTCAACTTTATCATTATTGTTCATTTTTTCATAAGCAGTATTTCTTAAATTTATAACTTCTTTTAATGTTTCATTTTCATGTTTGGCATAACCTTTTACAGTTTCGATAATATTAGGAATTAAATCCCATCTTTTCTTTAGATAAACATCCATTGTTGAAAATGCTTCCTCTACCTTATTTTTAATTTTTATTAAACTATTATATGTTACTAAAACATATATTAAAATTAATACAACTATAGCTATTACTATATAAATCCACATAAATTTTCCTCCTAATTATAATTTATATTCTATAAACATTATATCATATATATTATTTTTTTATTTAATAATTATTTAATACTTTACATAATTTTATTATTTACTTTTTATTTCGTAAAGTTTATCCCCCAAGATAAGTATCCCTTAATTTATTTTGTAATTGATTTATCATAAGTTTCTATATAAGAAACAGTTCTACCATCCTTTAAAGGAATTAACAACTTAAAGTCATATGAATTAAATAATCTTTGATTTATACAAGGTTTATAATTTGCAATTACACCATCAGCAAATTCTGAATAGGAAATATAACTATTACAATTTATTTTTATAATTCTATCTGTATAATACTCATATTTATTATATAAGTAATAAATAAACGGATCACTACTTATGCTTTTACTATGTTTAAGTTCCCAATATTTTTTTAAATTTTCTTTTAATAAAGGAGTTAATGTACACATATTTTCAAAAAACTCATCTTTTGATTTATAATCAAATAATTTTTTATCAATATCGTAATAACCTTTACAAGCAAGAAAATAATCATTAAAATCATTAAGCAAATTATAAGCCATATCTTCATCTGGAATTATGTTCATAAGGCTATCAATTAACATTTGTAAATTAGGTTTGGCATGATACGCTTTTAAAGTTTCACTATCAAATAAATCTAGCATTATATATCCAATTTCTTCTATATAATTATAGCCATAATCATATTCTATACATGTAGAATTCAGATAACTATATTCATCATCCATTACTCTATTTAATAATTCATAAAATCCGTCATCAATGGTAATCCCCAAAGAAGCAGCTTTAGAGGTAGTTGTATGAAAAAATTCATGTCTTAAAGTTCCTATATTATCTTTGGTAAGTTTAGTACTTTCATAAATTGATATTTGACGAAATATTGGGTCCCAAGTACCATTCACTTTTGAAGCGCTTTCAGGTGTATAATTTATAGTCATTTTTGATAAACTATCCATTAAATCACTGTAATCCCAATATGGCAACATATCAGTGAAAAAATCATTAAAAGATGATAAATATTTTTTTTCTTCATTAGATAAATTAGGATTATTATTTATAGCATTAATTATATCATTTTCATTCAATGACTCATACTGTTGATATAAACCAGTTTCTATTTGAATAACATTAGCAACCTTAGGAACACATTGTAAATGTACGAAACCTGTATATATTAAGCATAATGATAGAAAAATATTAACACAAATTTTTTCTTTTTTATTTCTTTTATAAACACTTACATTTCTTCTTATATAATTGGCATCTTTTTCTTCTTTTAAAGCTTTTTTATCTTTTTTTATACTTTCAAAATATTGCTTTTGATTATTATATAATTTATTTAAAATTATAAAATCTTCTAATTTAGGAATATTGTTAAATTCATCATAAAATACATGTAGTCTATTAGTTAAATCAAAAAAATGTTGAAAAACTTTTTTATGAATAGTGACATTCCTAAGTTTTTTTAAATTATCAGTTGGTACTACTTTTGAATAAACAGAAAAAACAAGATCCTTTTCATCTTGAGTTAAATCAAAACTTAATTTACCATTTATATTCTTCCCACATATTAATTCTTTATCGTAAAAAAGAATATATTCACAATTGTTATATTTAAAACTTATTATTTTTTCCATATTAAATTTCTCTTATTTTAAAATCCTATTTTTTCTCGCAATTCTTCTTCAACTGCTTTTTGATATTGATCAGTTTTTATATTTATAGTTTTAATATTAGGATATTTTTCTTTTATCTCTTCGGCCATTTTTAAATATTCTCGCTGTTGCATAATACTATTTTCAGTACCATATTCAGAATTTTTAAATACTGCTTTCCCTTCTCTTTCTAATCTTTTAGTAAATACTTGTTCATCTTCTAAATATAAAGTTATATAATAGATATCAAAATCTAATTTACTAAATCTTTCTAATAATTTTTCATATTCATCGGTAAAAGAATATTCTTTTTTACCCAATCTACAATAATTTTCTTCGGTAAAAAAAGTCCGATCAAAAACTAAATTAATGCTTGTATTTTCTAAACTTTTTATATAATCAAGTAAATTTTCATACATTGTGACTGCTTTTTGATAACCAGTTTTAGTACTATCGGCAGTTCCACATAATCTATAAAGATTAGTATAACCTAAATAGTATCTTAAAAAATCAGTATAAGCAGTCTTTCCAACTCCTTGGGCTCCCTCTACTACAATTAATTTTGAATTTGCCATATTTATCACTTCTTTCTTTTATATAATGTTAATTTATAATTATCTTACAAAATTAGTATATCATTTGTAATTTTCGGATGCAAATATATTAGAAAAATATTGTAAACAAAAATTAATTCAATTTTTTTGAATTAATTTATTTATTTTTACTTTTAATTTTCCCCTTTTCTTTAGCATAAGATTTTACTATTTCAATTAAAATTTCACTAGCTTTTTCCATATCTTCTAAAGCAATATATTCATATATACTATGAAAATTATGACCGCCAGTTCCCAAATTAGGACACAAAATACCTTTATAACTTAATTCGGCACCGTCTGTCCCACCTCTGGCAATTGTGATAACTGGTTCCACATTTACATTTTTAGTTGAATTTTTAGCAATTTCTACTATATGCATATCATTTTTTATTTTTTCTTTCATATTATAATAAGAATCAGTAATCTTTAAATGAATGCAATTATTATATTTTTGATTTAATCTATCAACAATTTCTTGTATCATATTTTTTCTTTTTTCAAAATTATCTTTATCAAAATCTCGAATAAGATAACTCATTGTTGTTTTAGTTACTGTACCATTTTGATTTTCTAAATGATAAAAACCTTCATAACCTTCTGTATTTGAAGGTGTTTCATTTGGAATACAACTGTGAATTTCATGGGCTAAATCCAAAGAATTTACCATTATTCCTTTAGCATACCCACAATGAGATGATACTCCATCGATTATTATTTCCGCTGTGGCAGCATTAAAATTTTCATAAGATATTTCACCTACAAAAGATCCATCAACAGTATAAGCATAGCTAGTATTAAATTTAGATAAATCAAAATATTTAACACTATTTCCTATTTCTTCATCAGGACTAAAGCATACATAAATATCACCATGATTTTCATTAGTTTGACAAAAATATTCTAACATATTCATTATTTCTGTAATTCCGGCTTTATCATCAGCCCCTAAAAGAGTTGTTCCATCAGATGTTATTAAAGTTTTGCCAATATGATTTTTTAAATCAGGATATACTTTAGTTTGTAAAGTTATATCATTATTTAATTTTATATCTTTTCCATCATAATTATTAGTTATTATTGGCTTTATATTTTCTCCTAATGCATCTGGAGATGTATCTAAATGAGAAATAAAACCAATAGGCATCGCTTCGACATTTGCTTTTAATAAGGCATATACATAACAATGCTCATTATCATAAAAAACATCATTAACTCCAATACTTTTTAATTCATTAACCAAATATTTAGCTAATACTTTTTGACAAGAAGTACTAGGAGCTGTTTGACTATTAGAATTAGAAGTAGTAGAAATTTTAACATAATTTAAAAATCTTTCTAAAGTATTCATAAATTTTTCCTTTCTCTAAGGGTTACATTATCATTATTTTTAAAATAACAACTAATTTTTTTGACATTTTGGGCAAAAATAAGTACTTCTTCCCCCTATTTTTATTTTTTCAATTATCGAATGACATACTGGACACTTTTCGCCTTCTTTTTTATGAACACATAACTTTTGTTGAAATCTTCCCGTAACACCTAAAGATGAAGTATAACTTTTAATAGTTGTTCCACCCATTTTAATAGCTTCATCAATAATTTTTTTGGATGAAGTAATAATATTTTGAATTTCTTTTTCTTTTAATTCATTACCGTGTTTTAAAGGATTAATTTTAGCCGCAAATAAAACTTCATTAGCATAAATATTGCCAAGGCCTGAGATAATTGTCTGATCTAAAAGTAAAGTCTTAATAGGTATATTTTTATTTAATTTATTTTTTAAATATTCTACAGTTAAATTTTTATCTCCTGGTTCAAAACCCTGTTTTTTTATTTCTTTTAAATTATTTAATTCATTTTTTGGGCAAAGAATCATTCTACCAAATTTTCTGGTATCATGATATCTTAAAGAAATATTATCATCAAAAATAAATTCAATATGTTCATGTTTTTCTAATGGTTCTTTTTTGTCTTTAATATAATATTTCCCTTCCATACGAAGATGAGACAATAAATAAAATTTTTCAGTTTCAAAAATTAACCATTTACCTTTTCTTTTTATATCAATAAATTTTTGGTTTACTAAATCTTTTTTAAATTTAGATAAATCAGTTTGAATAATTTTTTCATAATAAACTTTTACTTCTTGAATCTTTTTATTTAAAATTTTCTTTTTTAAAGTTCTTCTTACTGTTTCTACTTCAGCAATTTCTGGCATTTTAATCTCCTTTATTTAAGTTCATACCAAGAAGACCCTTCATCAACTGATACTTTTAAAGGAACAGAAAGTTTAATGACATTTTCCATTTCTTCTTGGACAATTTTTCTCACTATTTTTTCTTCTTTTTTAACACAATCAAATATTAATTCATCATGAACTTGCAAAATCATTTTACTTTTTAAATTTTCTTCTTTAAATTTTTTATCAATATTTATGATAGCTATTTTTAAAATATCTGCCCCAGTTCCCTGAATTGGCGTATTAAGGGCAATGCGCTCTCCCATACTTCTTATCATAAAAGCCGGATTATTAAGTTCTTCTATAGTTCTTTTACGGTTAAATAAAGTCCTAACATAACCTTTTTCTTTAGCACTTTCTACAATATTTTTCATATATGTTTTTATATCTGGATATAAATCTAAATATTTATCTATTAAAACTTTCGCTTCTTTAGGATTAATATCTAAATTTTCAGATAAACCAAAACCACTTATTCCATAAACTATACCAAAGATTACGGCTTTAGCTTGTCTTCGCATTTTTTTAGTTACTCCTTCTAAAGGTACAGAAAAAACATCTGAGGCTACTTTAGAATGAATATCTAAAGAGTTATTAAATGATTCTATTAGTTCTTTAGAATTACTAATATGGGCAAGTAATCTAAGTTCAATTTGTGAATAATCTGCTCCCAATAAAATATTTCCATCACTTGGTAAAAAAGCTTTTCTAACATTTCTTCCTATTTCATCCCGCACCGGAATATTTTGCAAATTGGGATCAACAGATGATAAACGACCAGTACGAGTTAAAGTTTGCTTATATATTGTATGAATATATCCATTTTCATCAATATAACTTGGAAGACTTTCTAAATATGTAGTATATAATTTGTTTAAATTTCGATATAATAAGATTTTTTCTACTACAGGATGAACGCCAACTAATTTATGCAAAACTTTAACATCTGTTTTATAACTTCCACTTTTATTTTTCTTGCCACCTGGTAAATTTAAAGTTTCAAAAAGAATATCCCCTAACTGTTTAGGCGAAGAAATATTAAATTCTTTCCCACACATAGTATAAATTTCTTTAGATAAAATATCTATTTTAATATTTATTTCTTCACTTTGTTCTTTTAATTTATTTTTATCAACATAAATACCATTGTGTTCCATCTCAGCTAAAATTTTACATAAAGGAAATTCTACTTCTCTATATAATTTTGCTAATTCATTTTCTTCTAATTCTTTTTGATATTTATTTTTAAAATCATATATATATCTTGATTTTAAAACACAATTTTTTTCAATATTTTCAAAATTATTTTTTAGAGATTTATCATAAAATTCAATATTTACATCATCATTATTCATAATATAGGCGATGTCATCTTTAGTATTATATTCAAGTAAATAAGTAGAAATCATTAAATCATCAATTATATTATCAAGATTAATATTATATTTTTTAAGTAAAATTATATTCTTTTTTAAATCATAAGTATATTTAATTTTATTTATTAATTTGGGTATAATTAAATTAATATCTTCTTTTTTTAGATAATAATTTTTATTAGCCGAAGAAATTCCTATTCCGACAATATTAGCATAATGATAATTAGCCTTGTCACATTCGATATATATTGAATATTCACTATCGCTAAAATCAGTTTCCCTAGATGCTATTTCATAATCAATTTCTTCTGTAGTGGCCTCATCACTTTCTTTTAAATAAGAATAAAATTCTAATTCTTCATATAATTTATTTAATTGCTCAACATTACCTTCCGTAACTTTGGTGTCTTCAAAATTAATTGGTAAATCAATACTTGTATAAATAGTAGCCATTTTTTTAGAAAAATAAGCCATTTCTTTATCTTCTATTAATCTTTCTTGTTGTTTTCCTTTTATCTTATCAATATTTTCATATATACCATCTAAATCATTATATGTTTGCAAAAGCTTTAAGGCAGTTTTTTCTCCAATTTTGGAAACTCCCGGAATATTATCAGATAAATCACCCGCTAAGGCTTTCATATCAATAATTTTAATTGGATCAATTTTATAATCTTCTTTAAAAGTTTGTTCATTATATCTAATATATCCAGATTTCTTTAAAAGTTTCATTTCTGTTGAAGAATCAATTAATTGAAGTAAATCACGATCTGAAGAAATAATTGTGGTATGAAAATTATTTGCTTCATCACATTTGGCAAAAGTACCAATTATATCATCAGCCTCATAATTATCCATTTCTAAACAACAAAAACCCATCAAAGAAACTATTTGTTTAGCAACGGGAAATTGTAATCGTAAATCATCAGGCATAGAAATTCTTCCTGCTTTATATTCTTTATATTCTTTATGTCTAAAACTTTTCCCTTTATCAAAAGCTACTACCATATAATGGGGATTTTCTTCTTGTTTTATTTTATTAAGCATCGAAATAAATGAAAACAAAGCATTAGTCGGAAATCCTTTAGAATTTTTCAAATTTCCGCCACTATAGGCTGTAGCATAATAACTTCTAAATAATAAATTATTTCCATCAACTAAAATTAAATTTTTCATTAGTTACCACCTATAAAAATTATATCAAATTTTATAAATTAACTACAATAAAAAAAGAAAATATTTATGAAAAAATAATATTTTCTTTTTATTTCAATATCAATTTTTATTTTGTTCTGTGATTTGTATCATATTCATCTTTTTCTTGACTAGTATATTGTAAATTATCTGTTCTTGTTTCCAATTCTCCTACTACTCCTTTAATAGATAAAACAAAACCGAGAATATATTTAGGATCAATTGATAAACCATTCATATTATCCTTAATTAATATACTTGATTCATCTAAACCCTTAGGAATGGCAACTATGTAAACACCATCTGTTGGCTTAAAACCTTCTGAATAAATATCAACATTTTTTAATTTACTTACAAAATCAAATAAAGAATTACATTTTTTAGTAGTGTTATCAAGATTTATATGTCCACCCATCATATTTACCCCATTAACATGTAAGCCATTATTTAATATACTATCTTTATTCATACTATGACCTTTATGAATATGAATATCATATTTTCCACTATCAAAAAGTTGTTTAAAATAATTACCAAATGATTCTGACATATACCCCCTACTATTTATTTTAACTAAATATTTTAATCCACCAATTCTTGGATATTTAATTTGATTATCATCAAGTACTTGAAAACCATTGGCTGAATTATTTTTTTTCATTTCTTCTAACATTTGTGGTAAAATCGCATCCATTTGTTGTTTTTGATTTAATAATTTGGATAATCTTCTTTTTTGCATAAAAGTTTTTTCATTAATTTTTTTTAATTCGTTGATTGTAGTATTAATTTCATCATAAACTTCCGCAAAATTATTTATATTTCTATGTAAATTATTAATTTCTTTCATTTGATCAACTACTTTCTTAATAAGAAAAATCAAGTTGTAACATTAATTTTTTATTTTAAAAAACTATTTATTATTACTTATAAGGATAACATTTACCATTACTATCGTCAAGTTAGTTAATATTTTATTTATTTTATATCAAATTTTTCTACAAACTTAACTAATATTGGTATACCTTTTTTTACTACAAAGCAAAAACTACTTGCTACTTCTTTTTTTACATCAGAAGTTCTTTTTGAAATTTTTAAAGTATATTGATCATCAAGCCCATTTCCAATCCAAATACCATTATTAGTATTACATGATGATTTAAACCATGATTCTGATTCATAATATTTTATATTATCAATGTTATCAATAAATATATAATTTATTATGTCTAAGTCAGAAATGTTTTCAAAAAGACTCGAAAAATTATTTTGATTTTCGTCACTTAATTTATTGTAAAATGATTTTATACCAACAATTATGCACAAAGTTTTTTTAACATCTTTAAATATTTCTTTATTAAAATCATTACTTTTATAATTTTCATAACTAGATTTAATATATTGAGATATATCATTAAAAATATTATTAAAATTATTATCATAATATTTGTAATATTTTTTAAAGTTATCATCTAATGAAATTTCCTCAGCATTAATTAATATAACATTAGAGTAATTCATAGCTAAAATTTGATTTACAAATGGATTTATGAATGGTTCAATTAAAGAAACATCATTAGTAGTAATTATATTAATATTTTCTTTTATAAAATTATATTTAATAATTTCTAAATCATTTTTATCAATTCCAATGATAACTTCATTATTTTTATTAAATTCTTGGATAATATCCTGATTAGTAACTTTTTCAGGAAGTATTGGTATTTTTGGTGCTTTAATTGTGCTAGTATTATTTAATTCAGTACATTTTTGAATTACATATGGAACAATATTATCTTTTTCAGTTATTAAAGCAGTTTGAAATTCATAAATATCATTTAACTTTATTATTCCTCTTCCAAAAATTTTAGCAGGTAATTTATTTTTAACATTACCTAAAATTGATGAATAATCATCACTATCATTTTGTTGTAAACAATATATATTTGAAAAATTTTGTTTTAATTTAAATCTAATTCCATTAGGACTTATAGTTGTAATCATTAAATATATGCCATATTTAGTACAATCTCTTGCAAGCATTGAAAGATCTTCATCATAAGATTCATATGTTTCATAAAAGGCATCATAGCCATTAATAATAATTACAATTGCTGGTATCTTTTGATTAGTATTTTTTAAATAATTATAATAACTACCACCATATGGAGCAAATAACTTTCTTCTTTCATTTATTGCTTTTTGTATCATATTAAAGGTGTTTTTTATTTTTTCTTCGTCGTTTACATATATAATATCACCAACAAGTGGAGAATTTTCAAAACATTTTAAGATTTCCGCTCCAAAATCAAAAATATAATAATTAACTTCACTAGCATCATAATATAACATTGAAGAATAAATAGTAGTCATAATAAAATTTTCTTTACCTGACTGAGCTGCACCATAAATTAAAACATTACCTTCTTTGGAAAACGGAACAGTTAGTAAACATTGTTTTTGTTCATCAGGTACATCATATTCACCGACAATTGGATTTAATATAAAGTTCTCTTTTTGGTAATTATATTTTGCTTGTAATTCTTCAATTCTAATATTACTAGGCATTTTTGGTAACCATAAAGGTTTTACATTAATATTTTCATGTTTAGCAACTTCATTTAAATATTTTAAAACATTAATTAATTCTTCACCATTTGTCGTTTGATTAACATTTTTCTTTACTGTATCAACTTTCTTTTTAACATAACCAATGTTATCAATAAATAATATGGAAGAATCAATAGTTTTTTTAATTTTATCAGATGGAATATATTGTCCACCCGTATAAGCAGATTGTCCTAAAACATAAATCTCATTTAAACCAACTTGAAGATAAAATCTACCAGTTTGTTTTAAATAAGCTGCATCAGAACATTGTATTACTTCATTACTATCTGATTTATCTGATACTTTTAAACAAACTCTAAAACGAGTGTTACTCCAAATTTGGGGATCGACAACTCCACTAGGCTTTTGAGTTGCTAAAATTAAATGAACTCCTAAAGAACGACCTATTCGAGCAGTTTGAATTAATTGTTCCATAAATTCCGGATGTTGATTTTTTAATTCGGCAAATTCATCTGAAATAATAAACAAATGAGAAATTGGTTCTTCAACAACTTTTTCTCTAAACATTTGTTGATACTTATAAATATCAATAGTACTTTCGCCAGATATTTCTCGCGCTTTATTAAATAATATTTGTCTTCTTTTAAGTTCACTTTCAATTGATGCTAAACTTCTGTTTATTTCATTTTCTTCTAAGTTAGTAATTGTTCCTACTAAATGAGGTAATTTCAATCCACTATTTTCAAAGGCTCCTGCTAGTCCACCACCTTTGTAATCAATTAATATAAAAGAAACCTCATAGGGATGATAATTTACAGCCATTGATAAAATATAAGTTATAATAAATTCTGATTTACCAGATCCTGTCGTACCTGCTATTAAACCGTGAGGTCCATGATATTTTTCATGTAAATCAAGACTAATAATTTCCCCACTTTTACCAACACCTACTGGTGCTTGCAAAGACATCATTGGCGAATTTTTCTTCCATCTATTTAAAATGTTTAATTGTTCTACTTTACCAACATCAAACATTTCTAAAAAACCAAGTTTGTCGGGAATTTTTCCATCGGAATTATTATTAAATTCAATAGGAATATTAGCAAGAATTTTAGATAATTTATATAAATCATATCTTTTATTAAAATCAATTACAAATTTTCTTCGATTATTTAATGTTTCATTTGATAATATTTCACAATTCTGTTCACCGATATTAATAAAAGACTGACAAGTATCTGGTAAAGAAGTTAATTTATCATTAATAATTAAAGTTGAAAAACCATAATATTTTTTTAATTCCAATAAATTTTTAATAAAGTCAAAATTCCTTATTTGTTTAAAAGAGTCCGTTATTATTAAATAATGTTGATTATATAAAATAGCATCATTTTTTTCTTCTTTTCTTTTTTGTAAAACTCTTTCCAAATTATAACAAATTTCTTTATATTCATCGGTTGATGCTGCTATAAAACGAATTTGTTTATCATCAGAAAAAGCATGAGGTAATATTTTTAAATATTCATATTTCCATAAGTTTTCTTTATTTGTAAATAAGACAATTTTTAAATTATCATAACTGTGAAATGTAATAAGTTGTAATATTATATTTTGAAGTAAAACATCACAATATTTCTTTTTTCCTACCATAGCAGTTATATAACTTTTAATAAATGAAAAACATATTGGCACATTTTTTAAAATCTTTTCTTCATTGCCCAGCTGATTTACCATATCCATTAAATTATCTTCATTCATCGTAAAATGTTCTTCAGGGTAATGTATATCAATTTCCATTGGAGTATTTCCAATACCTAAACTACATGATAAAAAATCTTCATCTTCTATTCTTCTTTCCCAAAGATTAGTTTGTTTTTTTAAAATAATATTTTGACATTCATCAAGTGATGGATTAGAATTAATTAAAATATTACTTTGTTCTATTATTTTATTATTAATATCTTGTCTTTTAGACTCTAAATATTTTTTATATTTTTCTTGCCTTTTTGCTTCTTTTTTCTTTTTTCTTTTCTTTTCGTATTTTCTAGTAAATAAAGGCCATAAAAGCATACTGGCAACCATTGCCACACAAATTACTAAAGATGGCATGGCATTTGACCAAGTAGAACTTCCACTCATTACATTATTTACTGCTGAATAACCCATAACAATAGAAGTCATAGACATTGTAAGCATTGGTCCAATTGTTAAAAGCATAGGCATTTCATCAGATTCTTCTTTAGTAGGTTGTCCATCAATATTTAAAACATATTTTTCTATTTTATATTTAAAACGAGGATTTTTATGAAAATAATCATTATCGGAATATAAGTTTAAATCCAACTCATCATCACTTTCGGTAAAATTATCTAAAGTATCTTTAGAAATGGAATTTCCCATTATTTTACAACTTACTAAATTGTTAGGATTATTAATAATTAAAACATTTCGATCATCTATATAGCCATAAATAATTCTTAATCCATAAATAAATATACAATCGCCAAATTCTAAATTTTTATTTGTTATTAAAGAGTTAACATTATTTACAAACACTAAAGAATTATTAGTTGGAACAATAAAACAACCATTATCAGTTAATTTAATTGTAGCATACTCATCAGATATTAAATCAAGTTTATATACTAAATCACATGATTCACTTTTGCCAATTTTAAAATCTTTATTTTTATAGTCAGTTATATCATACATTAAAAAGTTTTCATCATAAGAAGGATAACAGTATAAATAAAATATAGTATTATTTTTTTTGTTAACAATTTTATATAAATTATAATTATTTAAATTAATCTCAATAACTAAAGAATTATCCGATTCATAATAACAATCCTTATTACTAATTAAAACCCAATTATTATCTCTAGCTTCAATATTAATTAAGTTTTGTTCTACACCAAATTCATCATTTTCAGTTATCCAAAAATTACCAAAAACATTGTTTGGCAAATTTAAATAATTAATTCTTTCAGCATTTATTATTGCTATTTTCATACTGCTTTACCCTTTCTTTCTTTTATATTAAATTATAATATTTTTTCATCATTTTCAACAATATTTTTTATATTGTTCTTCTCCTTAATAGCTCTTGATAATAATTTTATTTTTTCACTTATGTCGTAATCAATCATCCAATTTTCAGGAAAAAATTTATTAAATTCTTTTGAAATTTCAATTTCTGAAAAATTATCTACACCCATAATTTTTAAATATTCATTTTGTAACAATAAATAAGAAATTTCTTCTACATTATTCTCCATATTTATTCATCCCTATCCATTATAGTTTCTAAAGCAGTTTCAGCTATATCTTTAAAAGTTCCTTTAATTGCATCCATTAATTCCGATCCAAATATTTTTTCCATAGTAGCTATAACATCTTTTCTACCATGAGCAGCTAATGAAAAATAATCTGCACACAATTCATCAAAACTGCTATTAAAAGAATTATTTTCTGATATTTCTGTCCAATAATCATCTGGATGTCCATAACTACATTGTACATTTTGATTAGTGTTTGGATCAAAATGGTTCATTTGTTGCGTTGCTGAATTTATAACTGCTGAAAGTTTACGATAATCACCATATTTTTCATATGAACTAATCAATTCATTTAAATGCATTTGTTGCATATTTACATTATTTTGAATAGTAGCTATTTTTTTAACTAAATTTTTATTATTTAAAATCTCATCTATATTGCTAACATCCATACCTGATTCTTTTAAAATTTCCTTTACTTTTGTTATCTTAGATGATTTTGAAACTATTGATTTTAATTCACTTTGATTTTCACTATTATATAAATCGTCAATTAAAGATTCAATTTTTGCTTCTTCAGTTGGTCTTATATTATTATACCACTGAATAGTTTCAGATGTTGCATTATTAAATATTTCATTAGCTTTTTTTAAATATCCAATATATGATTGAGAATTTTCTCTTAAATTATCTCTAGTTTTTTTCATAATATTTTTATTTTCTTCAGTTAACTGTATTTTATATAAATTATTAGAATCACCTTTTGCTAAATGAAGAAAAGCATGACCAAGTTCATGAAATAAAGTTTGAGAAATTACTCCAGGACTTTGCTTTAATAATGTTGTATTTAAACAAAGTTGATGCATAGCTCCCCAAAAAGAAGAAACTCCTGGTGTTACAGCAAATCCAAATTTTTGATCTAAAGATAATATTGAATCTAGGTTTTTAACGATTTTAGCAACATTATCATCACTAAAATTATTTTTTTCAGTAACATTTCGAATCCCATCAATAATTCCTTTGTCATATTCTTCATTATAATTTAAATCAAACGCATTTTCTATTTTTGAAATATCTTCTTGTATAGATGTCTTTTTAAATTCTTCTTTAGTATTTAGATTAGAATTTTGCATTTGAGAATATAAATTTTGTGATAAAACTTGCTTACCACTTGGCGATGGTGTTTCAAATAACGTTTCTATATTCTCTTGTGATACATTATTTTCAAATCCTGGTGTTGGTTTGTTATTAAGTTCATTTACAAAAGCATCTGATTCTTCTTTAATATTAAAATAATCTTCTTTTGTTAAAATAAATTCTCTTTCACTTACTTTGTGAAAATTATTTTTTTGCGCAACTTTTATACTGGCAATATTATCTTCTGCAATATCCAATACTATTGTATCAATGTTAGTTTTATCATTTTTCCATGTTTTATTATCTAAATATTTATTTTCAAAAATATCTGTTATAACATGTGATAATAAAGATGATGCATAACCTTTACCTTGAAAATCTTTTTTTATTTCATATTCTAAAATAGCAGATTTTTTATTAGAATCAACATTTAAAAAACCTACTTCATTATTACTTTTATCATATATCTTATATTTTGTTTTATAAAACATATCAAATTGGCTTTTTTCCTTTGTATTTTTAATTACTTTTAAAACATCATTATTTTTAGTAATTAAATTAGCACTTATATCATTGGAATTATCTGTTTTTATTCCTAATCTTTCAATAGTTTCATTTGTTCTATCCTTAAACATATCAAATTCTTTTTTAGGATTAATCTCAGAATCTGTTGTTGTAACTTTTTCATTAATAATTGTATTTATTTCACTATCGTTAAAACCGATTTCTTTTAAACTATCTTTTACTCCTTGAACATTATCGGAATTTTTAGCATCAAATAAATTTTTAAAGGTATTAAGCATTTCATTTATATTACCACCATTTTTAGCAGAATTTATATAATTGTTAATTGTTGAAGGTGCTGAACCAATATTTAAAATTCCTGAAGTTATTCCACCATAAAAAGCAGATTTTTTAATAGCATCCCAATCAAGTTTAGCATCTTCTCCTAAAAATATTGGTGATAAAACTAATCCATCTAAAACTTCTTGTGTTCCTTCTTCTAATGCTTCACCAAAAATATCCTTTATATAATTACCAGATAGTTTTGATAATCCAGGAATTTTACCAATAAAATGTTCTAATCCTACTTCAAAAGAAGCAGAAAAAAGTCCATAAAACAATGCACGTGAATCATTTATATTCATATTTTTAGCCTCAGCATAACTACTTCCAAAGGCTGATAATCCAAATGTAAATCTAGATAAAAATGGTCCAACAACAGGTATATAAGACATAACAATACTTGGAGCCATGTTACCAATACTAGAAGCTATTTCATAAGCAGATGTACCTATCCAAGCATCTTTACCATAAATTGAATTAACATAAGATATTAAATATGATATTTCATATTCTTTAACTGCATTCCCTTTATCACTAACATCAATATAACCTGTTGCTTCTAGAGAATTAGTTATTCCTAAACCAAAATTTTCAATTCCATCTGAAAAACCTTTTTCTACAAGTTTAACAATACTTTTTTCTGAAGTATCACCATTAATATTTTTATTTATCCATTCTTTAGCAAGTTCTTCCCCTTCACGTGCATATAGCTGTTGCTCTACATATTTATAATATTGTTCTGCGCCTTTTGCACCATCAGTTTGCCATACATAAACAAAAAGTTTTTTTTCATCTTCAGTCATATGTTCCATCTTATTATAAATATCTCTTATTTGACTAAGATATTTCCCACGAAATGAATCTCTGCTTGTTGCTGTATCAGCATATTCTGAGCCAAATAATCTTTGATTAAATAGCTTTTGTTCTTTAGTAAGTTCATATCCATCTGCTTCAGTATAACTTGTATTAAGTAGCAATTCATCCAATTTTTCGTATCCGTATTCATTTATTAAATTATAAATAATACCAGCATAATTAGTTTGGTCATCATATTCTAGCCAATCTTCTTTTGTCATATTATTTAAATCTATACTACTATCAGTATAGAAAAAACAATTATAGTATTCTAACATTCTATTTGGATTTGCCGATTCTGAATTTAAATCCCAATGTGCTGTTACACCTTCAAAGTCTCCACTTAATGTAAGAGCATTATAATAATTTTCTAAATTATTATTTTTATACATTTCTAAAAATCCACTAATTATTTGAAATTGTTGTTGCATTTGTTCCAATTTTTTAGTATCAGCTTCTGGTTTATCCTTTATATTTTCTAATTTATCAATTTCAGTTTTTAATTTAGTTATTTCCTCTTGTAATGTTTTTACTGTTTCATCATTTTTTAATTGTTCAGGCGTTAAAACTTCATCTAAATCATTTACATTACTTAAAAAATTAGCAAATTCATTGTTAGAAGAAAAAACAAAGTTTTTAACTGCTTTTTGAAACTTTGTATCAACTTCTTTGTTACAACTTTTAAGTTCCTTTAAATAACTAATTACAGCTGATGCAGTTTGAGAATCGGGAATAACAACATTTTTACTACATATTTGATTTTCTATTCCTTGAGCAGTTTTTACAAAATCATCTAAATATTTACTAATTTTGGCATAATCATTAGAAATTTTAGAATAATAATTATTTATTTTGGTATTTAATTGATTTAAAATCTGATTATTACAAGAATTTTTTAAAGAAGTAAAAGAATTATATGATTTATTAAAATTAATTTTATGATTGTTAAATTTAGTATTTAAATTAACTAAATTAGTTTTTTTAATAATCATATTTTTACTCCTCCCTTAATTTATTTTTTGTTTTATTTGTTCCAAAATGCTATTTAAATTTTCTTGATTAGTTTTATAAGTCTCCTTTTTTTCTTTTAAATCTTTTTTCGCTTCTTTGTTATCACTCATTTGCGCATATTGATTTAATCCTGATATAGTATTATTTAAAGATTTTTGAGTTTTTTCTAAATTTTTATATTTAGTTATTAAATTTATTATATCTATATAATCATCTAGTTTTTTCTCTAATTTTTTTATATTTTGTTTTAATTTTGAAACAGAATTAACAAAATTAGTTTTCGTACTTCCGCTCCATACATCATCACTTATATTAATAAATTTAGATAAATCATCACTTAAATTTAAAAATTGCTGACAATTAGTTATATAACTTTTTAATGTCGCTTCATTAATATTATCAAACATATATATTCTTCCTTTTTTTAAAATTTCAAGCTATTTTCTAATTTGTTTCTATCTTCTAAATATAAATTTAAATATTTAGAAGCATTTTTTAATTCTTGTGCTATATCATCATAATAATTTAATAAAGTATTTAGTTTTTTTAAATACATTTCCGAACCAGAACCAGTCCAAGCGATTTTAATACTTTTTTTTAAGCCATTTATATCATCATATATATTTGTCATTTTTTTTGCTATTCTTTTTATTTCATTGGCATTTTCTAATACAACATTTGTATCTATACTTTCTGAAATACTCATGATAAATCTCCTGGTTTTATATTTTTCGATTCAAAAGAATTTTTTAAAGCTTGATAAGTTTTGGCAACTCCTTTTAAATAATAAGCATAATTTTCTGTTTCATAAGCAGCATCTTTTATTAAAGGATAGTAATTATTTTCAATTGTATCAATAAAACTATTTGCTGAAGTTCCTTGCCATGCGCTTTTTAAATTATTTATACAATTAACTAAATCCTTATTTAATTTATATAAATCATTGGCATAATCATTCATTTGATCAGATATTGTTTTTATTTTATCAATTTTTATTTCCATAATATCACCCAAATTTCTTTAGTAAAAAACATTTTATTTAAAATGTTTTTTACTAAAGAATCTATTTTTAAAATAGATTCAAATATTATAAATTATTTATGGCATTACGAGCTGCAGTATCGGCATTTTGAAAGTCAGTACGAACTTGTTCTAAGTAAGCTGCACAATCTTCTACTGATTTAACAAAATCAGGAAATTTTGCTGCTATTTTATTAAATTTTTGTTTAGCATTTTCTGCTGCATCTCCACTCCAAATATCACTACCTTCACCAATTTTATTGATGTTATTTTTTATTGTAGTATTTAATAATGTGTCCATTTCAGTTTTATATTTTCTTAAATTGGTTGCAGCGTCGGTCAAATCTTGATAACTAGATAAATTTGTGTTCATAATAATATCCTTTCTAAATTTTTATTTTAATGTATGTGATTCTATAGTATTTTTATATGCTGATGCCGCATCAAGTAAATATTGTGCTATATCCTCAATTGTTTTATGTAAATTTTTCATTTCTGTCATTTGATCTTTTACCTTAGCAGTATAAGCAGCTGCATCAGTTCCTTTCCAACTATTTTCTACATTTGTTGTAACAGTTGAAATATTTTTAAGTAATGTATTAAAACTATCTGCTTCCGTTTTAATATCAGTGCCTAATTTTTTTGCACTTTCGTAGTTAAATCCTAATTTTGGCATTATCGTTCACCTCCTTTTATTTCTAAAGCATTATTAACTTAGTTCCATTAACAATAAAATCTTTAACAAAACAATCATTATCTAATACTTTTCCTGTTTCTCTATCATACAATTTATAATTATCTGTCTTTTTAAAATTACCCTCAGATAATTCAAATATTGTATCGATTATTAATTTTTTAACTGTCCCAATCTTCTTGTTTATTGGCAAAAAAACATCATATTCTTCTTCCAAAAGTGGAAGATAAACCAGTGCCAATACTTTATTCATACCATCACCTTAAAAAACCACTCTTTATTCTTTTTAAGTGTAACATGTCCCCCCCCCATCGTCAAGTTTGTTGAAAACTTTTTGTCATTTACTTGTCAAAAAAAAAGCGTAAATTATTTACTTAACGTCTCGTTTTTTATCTTTCGGGACGTTACCTCTTAACTAACACGGGGAATATAAAATA